>JBAXFI010000001.1:0-98947 GCA_037139995.1 Comamonadaceae bacterium
CACCGGTGATCAATGTCTTTGCGGCGCTGGCTGGCGCCAATCCGGAGACCATGGCAAGTTCGGTGGCGCTGCAGCTGGAGAAACAGTTTCAGACCGTACCGGGCCTCAAGACCATCAGTTCTACCAGCACCCTGGGCAGCACTTCCCTGACGCTTGAATTCGAGGAAGGTCGCAACATCGACGCTGCGGCGGTCGATGTGCAGGCAGCCCTGCTGCGCGCGCAGCGCTCACTGCCGGTGGAGATGACGACAACGCCTGCGTACCGCAAGGTCAATCCGGCGGACGCCCCGGTGCTGCTGCTGGCACTGACCTCGCCGTCACTTACACCGTCCGATCTGCAGGATTATGCGGAGCATCTGATCTCCCCCACCCTGTCCACCGTCGATGGTGTGGCCCAGGTCAACATCTTCGGCTCCAAGCGTTACGCGGTGCGGGTGCGGGTACAGCCCGACGCGCTGGCGGCGCGCAACATCGGACTCGATGAATTGAGTGCGGCGCTGCGTGCTGCCAACGTCAACACCCCCGTCGGCACTTTTGAAGGCCCGCGCCAGATGCTGACGCTGCAGGCCAATCGACAGCTGAAGAACGCAGCCGACTTTGCCGAACTGATTGTCAGCAGCCGAGGCGGCAATGTGGTGCGCCTGCGCGACGTCGCCAACGTCGAGGACTCGCTGGAATCTCTCAAGAGTTGGGCCACACTGGACGGGGAAAATTCCATCACCATTGCGATCCTGCGCCAGCCCGGTGCCAACACGGTGCGGGTGGTTGATGCGGTGCGCGCGGCCCTGCCAAAGCTGCAAAGCCAGATGCCGCAATCGGTTTCCATGACCCCGGTGAATGATCGCTCGATCTCGGTGCGCGACGCGCTGCACGACGTCAGTCTGACCCTGCTCGGAACGATTGCGCTGGTGGTGCTGGTGATCTTTCTGTTTCTGCGCCGCTTTGTTGCCACCATCATTCCGACACTTTCGCTGCCTGTTTCCCTGATTGGTGCGGTAGCCCTGCTGTGGGGCTTCTCGTACAGCCTGGACAACATTTCGCTGCTGGGCCTCACGCTCGCGGTGGGCTTGGTGGTGGATGACGCCATCGTGGTTCTGGAGAACATCATCCGCCACGTGGAGAACGGTGTGCCACCCTTCTCGGCAGCGATGCGCGGTGCGCGGGAAGTGGGTTTCACCATCATTGCCATTTCCACTTCGCTGATTGCGGTTTTTATTCCGATCTTTTTCATGCCGGGCGTGATCGGCCTCCTGTTCCACGAGTTTGCCGTGGTGGTGGCACTGGCCATTGTGGTATCGGCCTTTGTCTCGCTGACGCTGGTGCCGATGCTGGCAAGCCGCTTCCTGACCGACGAAGCCCACAAGAAAGCACCCGGCGCACTGGTGCACTCCTTTGAGCGCGGTTTTGATATTGTGCTGGCGCTCTATACGCGCTTGCTCGACAAGGCACTGTCGCACCGCAAACTGGTGCTGCTGGTAGCGCTTGCTACCTTTGGCGCAACCGCCTGGTTGATGATCATCATCCCCAAAGGCTTCTTTCCGGAGGAAGACATTGGCCAGATCCAGGTCTCAACCGAAGCGGCTGAAGACACTTCGTTTCCGGCCATGGTGCGGCTGCAGGAACGCGTGGCAGGCATCATGCGCGCGGACCCCAACGTGGCATCCGTGAGTTCCTTCAACGGCGGCAGCGGCTCCCAGAATTCCGGGCGCATGTTCATCAGCCTGAAACCGCAGAGCGAACGCCAGCCCATGAAGACCGTGGTGGAGGGGCTGCGCCGCAAGCTGCGCAACGTGGCTGGCATCGCCGTCTTCATGCGACCGATCCAGAACCTGCAACTCGGTGGCCGACAGAGCAAGGCACGCTACCAGTACATTCTGCAGAGCGTGCGCGCCGACGAATTGAGTGGCTGGGCCACCAAGCTGCAGGAGAAGTTGCGCGGCGACGAGATGTTCCGCGACGTCACCAGCGACGTGCAGCTCAGCGGCTTGCAGGCGCAGCTCAAGATCGACCGCGACCGCGCCAACGCGCTCGGCGTCTCGATGGATGCCATCCGTAGCGCGCTCTTCAGCGCCTTTGGCGAGCGCCAGGTCTCGACCATCTTCCTGCCCACTGACAGTTATCAGGTGATCATGGAAGTGGCGCCCGAGGCCAAACAGGACGAGCAGGCGCTGGGTGGCATCTATGTGCGCGCATCGACCGGGGCGCTGGTTCCCCTATCGAGCTTTACCACGGTACAGCGGACAGTCGGCCCCACGGCCATCAACCACGCCGGGCAATTGCAGGCGGTGACCGTGTCGTTCAACCTGGCACCCGGCGCTGCGCTCGGTGACGCCACGGCCAAGATCGACGCAGTGCGGGGCGCCATTCAGATGCCAGCCTCCATCATTGCCAGCTACGGTGGCGACGCCGCCGTCTTCAAGAGTTCACAGGGCAGCCAGGCGATACTGATCATTGCCGCACTGATGGTAATTTATGTGCTGCTGGGTGTTCTGTACGAGAGTTACATCCATCCGATCACGATTCTGGCCGGTCTGCCTTCGGCTGCCGTCGGCGCCCTGGCGACGCTGATGCTGTTTGGTCAGGACCTCACCTTGATTGCCACCATCGGCATCGTGTTGCTGATCGGCATCGTCAAGAAGAACGCCATCATGATGATTGACTTTGCGCTCGATGCGCAGCGGCATCAGGGAATGACGCCGGCGGTGGCGATCCGCGAGGCCTGCATCCTGCGCTTTCGCCCGATCATGATGACCACACTGGCAGCCCTGATGGGCGCCCTGCCGATTGCCATCGGTATCGGTGCCGGCGCCGAACTGCGCCAGCCGCTCGGTCTGGCCGTCGTCGGCGGCCTGGTGTTTTCACAAGCCATCACGCTCTTCATCACGCCCGTGATCTATCTGGCGCTGGACCGGTTCAGCGGTCATGGGCCGGTATTGACAGCCGAAGAGGTCAGCGCCGTCTGACAGAAATAGTCGGGTGGATCGTGCCACTGCGGCACTCAACTCCGCGACTGTCACCCGCCCTTCGGGCTCCTTCTTTATGTCGCTGCGCTGAGTGCCCCACCAGCCAGATCTTTCAAACACAGGCGGTGCGCGACGGGTGCGGGCTACTGAGCTCGTTGCCGAGGGTGATGCAGTGCGAAATTGGTGTCTGGCCGCAATAACTTTTATACCGCTGAATGGCTGTCATTGCGGACTTGATCCGCAATCCAGTGGTAGCGTGGCACTGGATGCCGGATGTTGAAACCCCGGACCTGATCCGGGGCCGGCATGACAGCAAACACCAACGCTCATTGCCGATGGCGCTGCGAGACCGGGTAGCCTCACGATGCGGCGACTAAAATCATGCTTCCCTCCCGAAAGCCGACGACTCCATGCCACGCCAACTCTTTGTCACCACCGCCCTGCCCTACGCCAACGGCAACTTTCATATCGGTCACATCATGGAGTACATCCAGGCCGACATCTGGGTGCGCTACCAACGGATGATGGGCAACGCAGTGCACTTTGTCTGCGCGGATGACTGCCATGGCGCACCGATCATGATTGCCGCCGAAAAGGCCGGCAAGACACCGCAGCAGTTTGTGGCCGATATTGCGTCGGGCCGCAAGCCCTATCTGGACGGATTTCACATCAGCTTTGACAACTGGCATTCGACCGACGGCGTGGAAAACCATGAGCTGGCGCAGGCGATCTACCTTGACCTGAAAGCCACCGGCCTGATTTCGACGCGTGTTATTGCTCAGTTCTTCGATACCGAAAAGAACATGTTCCTGCCGGATCGCTTCATCAAAGGCGAATGCCCCAAGTGTGGCGCCAAGGACCAGTATGGTGACAACTGTGAAGAATGCGGTGCCGTCTACAGTCCGACCGATCTGAAGAACCCCTACTCGGCCCTGTCTGGCGTCACACCGGTGCTGCGCGACTCCGAGCACTACTTCTTCAAGCTGTCAGATCCGCGCTGCGCCGAGTACCTGGAAAAATGGACGCAGGGCAGCAACCCGCGCGGCCAGACGCATCTGCAAAGCGAGGTCTATAACAAGATCAAGGAGTGGCTGCTGCCCGACGAAACCGGCAAGCGCGACCTGGGCGACTGGGACATCAGCCGCGACGCGCCCTACTTTGGCATTCAGATCCCGGACGCCCCTGGCAAGTACTTCTATGTGTGGCTTGATGCGCCGATCGGCTATCTGGCCTCGCTGAAGAACTACCTCGGCAAGATCGGCGTCGACTACGATGCCTTCATGGCGGATCCGGCAACCGAGCAGTACCACTTCATCGGCAAGGACATCATCACCTTTCACACCCTGTTCTGGCCGGCCTTGCTGCATTTCAGCGGACGCAAGGTGCCCGATGCGGTCTTTGTGCATGGCTTCCTGACGGTCAACGCCGAGAAGATGAGCAAGAGTCGGGGCACCGGCCTGGACCCGCTCAAGTACCTGAGCCTGGCCATGAACCCCGAGTGGCTGCGCTACTACCTCGCGGCCAAGCTCAACGCCCGCAATGAAGATGTGGAGTTCAACCCGGAAGACTTCATGGCCCGGGTCAACAGCGATCTGGTGGGCAAGTACATCAACATTGCGAGCCGCGCTGCCGGCTTCATCACCAAACGTTTTGACGGCAAGCTCGGCGTTCCTTCAGCCGACGGGTCGGACCTGCTGACGTTGCTGCGCAATGCGCAAAGCGGCATCGAAGAACTCTACGAGGACCGCGAGTATGCCAAGGCGCTGCGTGAGACCATGCTGCTGGCCGACCGCGTGAATGCCTACGTCGATGCCAACAAGCCCTGGGAACTGGCCAAACAGGTGGGCATGGAGGCACGGCTGCACGATGTCTGTACCGTCTGCATTGAAGCCTTTGCCGTGCTCACCGCCTACCTGAAGCCCGTACTGCCAGCCCTGGCGGCGCAGGTGGAAACTTTCCTGAATATGACACCACTCGCCTTTGGCAACGCCAGCCAGGCGCTGGGCGCTGGCCACACCATTGGCAGCTACCAGCACCTGATGCAGCGTGTGGATGTGAAGCAACTCGAAGCCCTGTTTGAAGCGCCTGCCAACGTCGAACCTGAAAAGCCGCTACCCGGCGGCGAGGCCATCAGCCCGACGATTGGCATGGAAGACTTCAGCAAGCTTGACCTGCGCATCGCCAAAATTGTGAACTGCGAGGCGGTCGAGGGTTCCACCAAGTTACTGCGCCTGACACTCGATGCGGGTGAAGAGAAAACGCGCAATGTGTTCAGCGGCATTGCCAGCGCCTACAAGCCCGAGCAGTTGATCGGCAAGCTCACCGTGCTGGTGGCCAATCTGGCGCCGCGCAAGATGAAGTTTGGCGTCAGCGAAGGCATGGTTCTGGCTGCCAGCCACGCCGATGAAAAATCGAATCCCGGCATTTACGTGCTGGAGCCCCTGGCCGGGGCGCAACCCGGGATGCGTGTGCACTGATGATGAAGTTTGAATTTCAGCCCAAGCTGTTTGTAGCCCTGCAGTGCTACAGCAGAGCGCGCCTGGCACGTGACATAGGAGCCGGCCTGACAGTGGGTGTGGTCGCCCTGCCACTGGCCATGGCCTTTGCCATCGCCAGCGGGCTCAAGCCCGAAGCCGGCATCTTTACTGCCATCATTGCCGGTTTTCTGGTTTCTGCGCTGGGCGGCAGCAGGGTCCAGATTGGCGGCCCGGCCGGCGCCTTCATCGTCATCGTCTACGGCATCGTGCAACGCTACGGCCTGGGCAACCTGATCATCGCCACCGCCATGTCGGGCGTGCTGCTGTTTCTGATGGGGCTGCTCAAGCTCGGAACCCTGATCCGCTTCATACCGATCTCGGTCGTGATCGGTTTTACCAACGGCATTGCAGTCCTCATCGGCCTGTCCCAGATCAAGGACTTTCTGGGCTTGCAGGTCAAGGTGATGCCGGCGGATTTCTTTGGCATCCTTTCGACTATTGGCAGGAACCTGGACAGCCTCAACACACAATCCTTTGCACTGGCGCTGGCATCGCTGGCCGTCATCATCCTGTGGCAGGTCATGATGCCCAAGATCGGCAGCGCGCAGTTCGTCGGCAAGCTGACGCCTATTCCAGGCTCGATCGTGGCACTGGTGCTGGCCACGGTAGCCGTCTCGGTGCTCGGCCTGCAGGTCGACACCATCGGCAGCCGCTTTGGCGGCATCCCCAGTTCTCTGCCCTCCTTCCAGTTGCCCGACTTCAGCTGGGAAACGGCGAAATTCTTGGTGATTCCGACCACCACGCTGGCGCTGCTCGGATCAATCGAATCCCTGCTTTGCGCGCGTGTAGCCGACGGCATGATCGACGACCGCCACAATCCGAACCAGGAACTGATGGCACAAGGCATCGCCAACTTCATCTGTCCGTTTTTTGGTGGCATGCCGGCAACCGGAACCATTGCGCGCACCGTCACCAACATCAAGAACGGTGGCAGCAGTCCGATCGCCGGCATGGTGCATGCCGTCACACTGTTGCTGGTGATATTGATCGCTGCGCCGCTGGCCAAGGATGTGCCGCTCGCTTGCCTGTCGGCGATCCTGATGTTTGTCGCCTGGAACATGGGCGAGTGGCGCGAGTTTGTCCATTTGCGTCACTACCGCATGCCTTACCGCGTCACCCTGCTGGTCGTTTTCTTCCTGACCGTGATTTTTGATTTGACGGTGGCGGTTGAAGTGGGACTGGTCGCCGCCTGCCTGACCTTCATCTACCGCATCTCCAGTCTGTCACGCTGCGAGGAGGTGGCGGTGGCCGACTTCCCCGACCTCGCAAGCGTCGCCGGGCCCGAGCGAACGCTGGCAAGCTACCGCCTCTACGGCGCACTGTTTTTCGGCGCTGTCAAACTGATTGAAAACCTGCAGGACAACTTACCGGCCAAGGTACTGCTGCTGGATCTGAAGAACCTGCTCTACGTCGACTCCTCCGGCGCGGATACCCTGAATGACCTGGCGCGCAGTTGCCACAACAGCGGCGTGAGTCTGCTGATCTGCGGGCTTAGCCATCAACCGCTTGATATTGCCAGGCGCAGCGGCTTCGTCAATCAGGTAGGCGCCGAGCAGTTCTATCCTGACCTGGCTAGCGGCGTCAGCGCTGCCGTTCAACTGGCCGCTAAAATAGCCGAAAGAGGTCCCATTTCATGAATATCTTCTACCGCCCGAAATACCTGTCTGAAACCACCCAGTTCATCAACGAACTCAAGGCCAAGAACCCGCAGATGGCCGCTGGACAGACGCAGGGTCGCGCCTTGCTGTGGAACAAGACACAGGACCGCGATGCCCAGAGCGACTTTCGTGCCGCCCGGGTAGCGCAGCAGCCTTACGTCTATCAGACCGCTGCCAAATAAGGCCTTGGCAACCCTCGCCCAGGAAGGGCTTGATCTTGAACTAGCGCCAGAGCTGGCAGGCATGCCAGAGGTGGTGGATAACGTCGCCGTGGCCCGGCTGTACGGCGAGCCGCTATTCTCCATGCCGCAGGATTTGTACATCCCGCCCGATGCGCTGGAAGTCTTCCTGGAAGCTTTTGAAGGTCCGCTGGACCTGCTGCTGTACCTGATCCGCAGGCAAAACTTCAACATTCTCGACATCCCCATGGCTGGCCTGACACGCCAGTACCTGGTCTACGTCGAAGAAATCCGTGGTCGCAATCTGGAACTCGCCGCTGAATACCTGTTGATGGCGGCCATGCTGATTGAAATCAAGTCGCGCATGCTGCTGCCACCCAAGAGAGTGGCGCCGGGGCAGGAAGCAGAGGATCCACGTGCCGAACTGGTGCGCCGTCTGCTCGAATACGAACGCATCAAGCTGGCCGGCGCCAAGCTCAATGCCCTGCCGCAATTTGGCCGCGATTTTCTCAAGGCTCAGGTCTATATCGAGCAGTCGCTACAACCCCGTTTTCCTGACGTCGACGTGGTCGACCTGAAGGACGCCTGGGCCGGACTGCTGCAACGCGCAAGGCTGGTGCAGCGCCACAGGATCACGCGTGCCGAATTGTCGGTGCGTGAACACATGAGCCTCGTGCTGCGAAGACTGCAGGGCCGGCGCTTTGTTGAGTTTGAAGAGTTGTTCGATCCAGCCAAGGGCGCGCCGGTGCTGGTTGTCACCTTCATCGCCCTGCTCGAACTGGCCAAGGAAACCCTGATCGAAATTACGCAGGCCGAAGTGTTTGCCCCGATCTACATCCGGCTCGCCTACTCGCCCGCCGCCTGACGCCCCATCAGCAGCGCGACCGCTTGGGACGGTTGCGTTTTCCCGTCCAGCAAGTTCACCACCGCTTCAGTAATCGGCATCTCGACGGCGACGCTGCGGGCACGCTGCAACACCGTTCTGGCGCAGTGCACGCCCTCCGCCACATGCCCCAGAGCCGCGAGCGCCTGCTGCAGGGTCTGGCCGCGCGCAAGAGCCAGACCGACCTGCCGGTTGCGCGACAAGTCACCGGTGGCCGTCAGCACCAGATCACCCAGCCCACCCAGACCCATAAAGGTTTCAGCACGCGCGCCCAGCGCAACACCCAGCCGTGTCATCTCGGCCAGACCGCGGGTGATCAGGGCGGCTCGGGCATTCAGACCCAGACTCAAACCGTCGCACAGCCCGGTGGCAATGGCCAGCACGTTCTTGACCGCACCGCCGACTTCGACGCCAACGATGTCGTCGTTCGCATAGACGCGCAGGGTCTGGCTGTGAAAGGCGCGTACCAGAACTTCGCGCACACTGGCGGACCCGCTGGCGGCCACCAGGGCCGTTGGCTGAGCCCGCGCCACCTCCAGCGCAAAACTGGGTCCGCTCAGCACGCCAGTCGGCAAGCCGGGCGCTACCTGGGCTTGCACCTCGTGCGCCAGCAGGCCCGGTGATTCGTGGCTCGCTGCCTCGAAGCCCTTGCAAAGCCAGGCGACAGGCACCCTGCACGACTTCAGTTCGCTCAGCAAAGCGCGCAGAGCCGCCATCGGTGTTGCAATCACCAGCAGATCAGCGCCCGCTACCAGACCCCGTAATTCTGCGGCGCCGCCCGGCCCCACGCTCAAGGCTGATGGCAAGACAATACCCGGCAGGTAGCGCACGTTTTCACGTTTCGTCTGCAGGCCCTGGGCCTGCACCGGGTCACGCGCCCACAGGCTCACGCTGTGCGCAGCGCCGCTCTGACTGGCCGCATTGACAGCCAGCGCAGTACCCCAGGCACCGGCCCCAAGCACAACAATTTTCATCGTCAGTGAGGTCCGTGAGCCGAAGCTGGAGCGAAGTAACTTACTGTGTCACGGCAGCCGGTGCAGACCCCGCTGCAGCGGCCGCAGCGGCCTGTTGCTGCTGCTGCTCGTACATAGCCTGGAAGTTGATTTCCGACAGATGCACCGGCGGAAAGCCGCCGCGCTGAATCAGGTCCGCAACGTTGCCACGCAAATAGGGATAAACAATTTGCGGACAGGCGATACCCATCACCTGCCCCATTTGATCTTCTGGCAAATTGCGGATTTCGAAAATACCGGCCTGTGTCGCTTCAGCCAGGAAGACCGTCTTGTCCTTGATCTTGGTCTGCACCGTGGCGGTGATGGTCACTTCAAAAATCCCCTCTGCCACCGGAGCGGCATTGACGCCCAACTGGATGTCGACGGTAGGTGCCTCCTGCTCGAGCAGGATGGCCGGGGAATTAGGTTGTTCCAGCGAAGCACCCTTCAGGTAAACGCGTTGAATCTGGAAAATGGGGCCTTGTTGTTCGGACATGGGATTTCTTTCTGATCAAAAAAAACGCTACGGAAATTTCCGAGCGGAAACGGAAAACGAGACAGATTATCTCAGGCCGCGTTAAGCAGCGGCATCAGGCCACCGCGAGCATCCAGCGCCATCAGATCGTCACAGCCACCGACATGCGTCTGGCCAACAAAAATCTGCGGCACGGTGCGCCTCCCGGTGAGCTCCATCATCTTCAGACGCTGGGCAGGATCGGTATCGACCCGGATTTCTTCGAGTTGCACGACGCCTCTGGCCTTGAGGATCTGCTTGGCCTGCACGCAGTAGGGGCAGACGGCGGTGGTGTAAATTTTGACTGGTTTCATATTCGTTGGGGACAGAGCTGAAGATCTGTCCCGCAAAGTTATTAGTTTTTTTCCACCGGCAGATTGGCCGTTCTCCAGGCACTCAAGCCGCCGGCCAGCGACTGCGCCTGCTCATAGCCAAGCTTCTTCGCAATGGCCACAGCGCGGTTCGAACGCGCGCCCGACTGGCAAACCAGGATGACCGGTAGCGCCTTGTTTTTCACGGCAGCCGTCAACTTTTCTTCCAGCTGATTCAGGGGAATATTTCTGGCACCCCCCACATGCCCGGCGGCAAATTCATTGGCTTCGCAGACATCGATCACCACCGCCTTCTCACGGTTGATGAGTTGCACCGCGCCCTGTGCCGTCAACCCGCCGCCGGCCCCTTTGATCAACGGCCAAAACAGCAGGCTGGCCGATACCAGCGCCACCGACATCAACATCCAGTTGTCGAGAATAAACTTCATTGCTTCTTTCTATTGAGACTTTTGTAAATGATGTCGCCCACAAGAGTTGATGCTGTGTTTCCGCAGGAGCAAAGCGCCATCCCGGAGGAGCAAAGCGCCATCCCGGAGGAGCGAAGCATCATCCCGGACTCGATCCGGGATCCAGTGCCACAACATCCCTGCATTGCGGGTCAAGCCCGCAATGACAGATCGTTGTTCACTCTGGTCCACCGGTGCCGTGAATCCTGCAAACATCAATAAATTCCACTTGTTTTCCCATCAATGCTCCAGCATTTTAGAATGAAGCCCTGCGCGCCACCGATTCACCCTGTTATTCCCCGCCTTAGCCCTGCCTCACCATGTACAAACTCGTTCTCATCCGCCACGGCGAATCGACCTGGAACCTGGACAACCGCTTTACCGGCTGGACCGATGTCGATCTGACGCCCACTGGCATCGCGCAGGCCGATCAGGCCGGGCGCCTGCTCAAGGCCGAGGGATTTGAATTTGACGTCGCCTACACCAGCGTTCTCAAACGCGCCACCCGCACACTGTGGCATGTACTCGACGCCATGGACCGCACCTGGCTGCCGGTCGTCAACAGCTGGCGTCTGAACGAGCGCCATTACGGCGCCCTGCAGGGGCTCAACAAGGCCGACATGGCCAAGCAGTATGGCGACGCCCAGGTGCTGGTCTGGCGCCGCAGTTACGACACACCACCGCCGGCACTGGAGCCGGCAGATCCGCGCTGCGAACGCGGTGACCCGCGCTACGCCAGACTACAGCCCGAGCAGGTTCCGCTGACCGAATGCCTGAAAGACACGGTGGACCGCGTCATGCCGTTCTGGAACGAAGCCCTGGCGCCCGCCATCAAGGCCGGCAAGCGGGTCGTGGTGGCAGCGCACGGCAACTCGATCCGTGCCCTGGTCAAATACCTGGACAAGATCTCGGACAGTGACATCGTGGGCCTGAACATTCCCAACGGCATACCCCTGGTTTACGAACTCGACGAGCAGTTGCAACCGATTCGTCACTACTACCTGGGCGACGCCGAGGCCGCGGCCAAAGCGGCTGCAGCGGTAGCGGCCCAGGGTAAAGCTTGAGTAAACCGGGAACGCGCCGCGCCCAAGACGCCCCAAACGTGTATGCTGATACTTTGCTGGACAGATCTATTGCGCTGTTCTCAACCGACTAAAGATTGATATGGGCCAAAAATTGAAAATTTCGGGTTGGATTTCGCTCGGTGTGCTGGCGGGCGCCATGACCACGGTTTCGCTGCAGACCGTAGCGCGCGCCGCACTGGCGCCACTGCCACTGGAAGAACTGCAACAACTGGCAGCTGTCTTCGGCATGGTCAAGAGCAACTACGTGGAGCCGGTCAACGACAAGAAGCTGATCACGGATGCCATCATCGGCATGGTCTCCAGCCTCGATCCGCACTCGCAGTACCTTGACAAGAAGGCGCTGAAGGAATTCAACGAAGGTACCACCGGCAAGTTTGTCGGCGTCGGCATTGAAATCGCGCAGGAGGATGGGCTGATCAAGGTGATCTCGCCGATCGAGGGCTCACCCGCCTTTCGGGCTGGTATCAAGCCCAATGATCTGATCGTCAAGATCGACGACACACCGGTCAAGGGCCTGCCACTGAACGAAGGCGTCAAGCGCATGCGCGGTGAACCCAATACCAAGGTGCTGCTGTCCATTTACCGCAAGGACGAGAGCCGCACTTTCCCGGTTCTGATCATCCGCGAGGAAATTCGCACACAATCGGTCCGCAGCAAGGTGATCGAGCCCGGCTATGCCTGGATCCGACTGAGCCAGTTTCAGGAGCGCACGGTCGAAGATTTTGCTCGCAAGATCGAAGAAATCTACAAGCAGGAGCCCAAGCTCAAGGGTCTGGTGCTGGATCTGCGCAATGACCCCGGCGGCTACCTCGACGCGGCGGTTGCCGTCTCGGCTGCTTTTCTGCCGGAAAACGTGACTGTGGTCTCGGCCAACGGTCAACTGGCTGAAAGCAAATTTGTGCACAAGGCCTCGGCCGAGTTTTACCATCGACGCGGCGGTGCAGATCCACTCAAGCGCCTGCAGGAAGTGACCAAGGGCGCGCTCAAGACCGTGCCGCTGGTGGTACTGGTCAACGAAGGTTCGGCTTCGGCCAGCGAGATCGTGGCGGGCGCGCTACAGGACCACAAACGCGCCACCGTGCTGGGCAACCAGACCTTCGGCAAAGGCTCGGTGCAGACGGCGGTCTGCCTGGATCCGTCGTTCCGCATGGACAACTGCCCGACGGCTGGTCTGAAGCTCACCACCAGCCGTTACTACACGCCCAGCGGCAAGTCGATTCAGGCCAAGGGCATCGTGCCCGACGTGATGGTCGATGAGACCGAAGGCGGCAATCTGTTTGCCGCGCTGCGCACGCGTGAAGCCGACCTGGAGAAACACCTCAACAGCGGTCAGGGCGAAGAGAAAAAGGACGAAGCGCGCGAAAAAGCGCGTGAAGAGGCGCGCCTGAAGCTGGAGGAGGAGATGAAGAAGCCGCTGGCCGATCGCAGGCTGCCGGAGTTCGGCACCGAGAAGGACTTCCAGTTGGCGCAGGCGATCAATCAACTCAAGGGCCAACCCGTACTGGTGAGCAAAACGCTGGTTGAGCGCAAGGAAGAAAAGAAGGAAGAATGAGCGCCGCATGAGGGATAAGCAGCTGCTGCGCTATTCACGCCACATCCTGCTGGAAGAAATCGGGATCGAAGGCCAGCAGCGCATTCTCGCCAGCCGTGCCCTGATCATTGGCGCTGGCGGCCTGGGTTCCCCGGTGGCCCTCTATCTGGGTTCGGCCGGAGTCGGTCACATCACGGTGGTCGATCACGACGTGGTGGACCTGACCAATCTGCAACGCCAGATTGCCCACCGGATGGCCAACATGGGCCAGCCCAAGGTCGCATCGATCCAGAGTGCCATCACAGCCATCAACCCGGAAGTGCAAGTTGAAGTCGTGCAAGCACGCGCCGATGCTGCCCTGCTGGACACGCTGGTGGCCCAGGCCGATGTGGTGCTCGACTGCTGCGACAACTTTGCCACGCGCCAAGCCATCAACGCAGCCTGCTTCAAGCACCGCAAGCCCCTGGTATCGGGCGCGGCGATCCGCTTCGACGGGCAAATCAGTGTTTACGACACACGCGACGGCCAATCACCCTGTTATGCCTGCATTTTTTCGCCCGCCACGACCTTTGAAGAAACACGCTGCGCCACCATGGGCGTCTTCGCACCGCTGGTCGGCATCATCGGATCCATGCAAGCCGCCGAGGCGCTCAAACTGCTCAGCGAGACGGGGCAGTCACTGGCGGGTCGCTTGCTGATGCTCGACGGCCGCAGCATGGAATTCAGCGAGGTGCGCATCGCGCGCCAGAGCGACTGCCCGGTCTGCGGCACGCCGCACTGAGGTTTACTTCTTCTCAGGATGGCAGGATCCGTGTCGCTTGCGAAAGGTGCGTGGCGACTCCGGATGGGCCGCTGCAAAGACGCCGCTGCGTGACTGGCGTGCCTGCGCTTCTTCCGCCGCGTACAAACCCGGCCTGCCACGCCAGCCATAAGACCAGGCCTGACCGGCGCGCACCATTCGTGCACCCAGGTCCTGCCCGTCGAGCGCAACCGTGGCCAGTCCGCGGCCATAGCGGTCGTAGTAGCTCACCTTGACCGTGACGCGCCGCTGCAAGGCGAGTTGGGCCAGCATGTCACGCGCCGCTTTGCCACCACTCTGGCAGATTTCCGGCGCGTCCACACCCAGCATGCGCAGCTTGCGCGCCGCACCGCCCGAGTCCGGTTGCACCCAAAGGGTGTCGCCATCGGTGACGTAGCTCACTTGCCCGACGAAGGTCTCCCGCGCCTGCACACTGCCTGTCAAGAACAGTACGAGCAACAGCAAGTATCTGAAAGCCATGCTCTGTGACCTCCGTTCTCAGTCTCCCATCACCAGACCCTCGCGGCGCGGATCGGCGCCGCCAAACCAGCCCGTTGGGGTGCGTTCAATGGCCTGCAAACCACTCGGCAAAGGTATCTCGTTGACGCTGTGACCCCGTTGCCGCAGGGCCTCGATCGTGCTCGCCGGGAAGCGGCCCGCTTCAAGCAAGGTCGGGCCGTTGTAGGTACCGAAATTCGGCAGCGCAATGGCCTGCTGGGCATTCAGGCCCCATTGCTGGGTCGCAATCAATGTCTTGGCGGTGTAGTTGATGATGGCAGCGCCTCCAGGTGAACCCACGGTCATGCGCACGCGCCCGTCGCGGCGATCGAACACGAGAGACGGACTCATGCTGGAGCGGGGGCGCTTGCCGGCCTGAACGCGGTTGGCGACCGGTCGCCCCTGGGCGTCACTTGGCAACATCGAGAAATCGGTCAACTCATTGTTCAGGACAAATCCACCGGCCAGACCGGTGCCTCCATCAGACATCAGGCGCGAGCCCCAAATCGCCTCGATGGTAGTGGTCATCGCCAGGACACGACCCTGCGCATCAACGATGCTGATGTGGCTGGTGCCGTACTCGGGCTGCTCGCCTTGCGGCGCATGGCTGATGCGCACAGCACCAGGGTTGCCGGCGCTGCCCTGCTTCATGCTGGTGGGGCCAATCAGTGCGGCGCGCTGGCGCAGGTAATCAGTTGACAGCAAGCTGTTCCAATCGCCTGCAGGAGCGCTCACAAAAGCCGGATCGCCGACAAATTGCGCACGGTCCGCGAAAGCCAGACGTGATGCCTCGGTGTACTGGTGCAGCCACTGCGGCCCCGGCAGCCCCTGCTGCAAGGGCTGTGCAATGGCCGGTGTGTGCTCAAGTATTCCCAGCATCTGCATCACCGCCAGATGGCCAGATGACGGTGGCGGAAAACCACACACGCGCCAATACTGCTGCCAGTTGGTGCACATGGCTTCACGCTGCACCGGCTGGTAGTTGGCCAGATCAGCCTCGCTGAGGCGCCCCGGGTTGCTGGCGTGGCCTTGCACACGCCGGACGATGTCGCGGGCGACCGCGCCGCGGTAGAAAGCATCTGCGCCAGATTGCGCTATCTGTCGCAACACCTGCGCCATGGCAGGGTTCTTGAGCCGGTATCCGACGGGTTGCGCCGAGCCATCTGCCTGATAGAAAAATTGCCGTGCGATCGGATCTTCGATCAGCTGTTTTTCCTCTTTCAACTGCGTGTGCAGTCGAGGGCTGACGGCAAAGCCCTGCTCGGCCAGCGCGATGGCCGGCTCAAACAGGCTGACCCAGGGCAGTTGCCCATAGCGCTTGTGCGCCTGCTCCAGCATGCGCAGGGCTCCGGGCACGCCCACCGACAGTCCGCCAACCACCGCTTGCTGGAACGGCATCGGTTTGCCGTCTTTCAGCAGGAACAGTCTTTCATCCGCTGCCGCCGGCGCCGTTTCTCTTCCGTCCAGCGCCAGCAGTTTCACACCGTCCCAATGCAGCAGGAAAGCGCCACCGGCCAGGCCGCTGGACTGCGGCTCCACCAGCCCAAGCACCATTTGCACGGCGATGGCAGCATCCACCGCTGACCCGCCGGCTTTGAGAATCTGATAACCCGCATCGGTCGCCAGTGGATTGGCAGCGGCTACGGCGAACCGGGCTGCTGACCAGCCCGGCTTGACGCCCTCAGGCGCTGCAATCATCCCCTGCGCTGGCATCGCATAGCTAAAGCGTGAGGCCGTGCCGCTGGACAGGGAGCCGCAAGCGCTGATCGCCGCGACTGAAATCGTCAACATCAACAAGCGATGAAAGATCGGCATCTGCATGGCTGTTTCCTGTGAATCTTTGTATTCTGCACAACGGGCGTCAGGTGGCATCGCACCGCCGGCAACTATAGCCGACCGATGCGAGGACAAATACCACTGGGAAACATTCCAGGCAGGGACCTCCCGGGTCATTCCTGGCACCCAGGTACTACCTGGCGACATCCCAATCTACTGCTTTTCATCCAGGAACTGGCAGTAGTCAGCTACCGACAAAAGGGTAGCACCGCTTCATTGGCAGGGAGCCCCAACTCGCGGAAACTAGCTCCAACACAAACCACCAAGAGCTACTGCCATGCGAACCCTTTATGCCCTCTGGATAGCCCTGCTGATCTCTGTCCTGCCCAATCTGGCCGCCGCCCAGACGGCAAGTTACTCGTTGAACTCGACTGGCGTCAGCGAATTCGGCACCGGCCCCTATGGATCGGTCACCTTGACGCAGAGCTTTAGTGATGTGTTGGTCAGTGTTGTCTTGCGCAACGATCTGAATTTTCTGAGCACCGGCAACCAAAACTCGCATTCCATATTCACTTTCAACGTGAGTGGTGCTACTGCCGGTGATGTAACTGACATTTCCTTCGCTAATGGACTCAATGGCAGCTTTGGCGTCGCAAGCCCTGCCGGCAATTCGCCTTTCGGCAACTTTACCTATGGAATTTTCTGCACCGATTCATGCACCTCCGGCGGCTCCGGGGGTGGCTATGTTGATCCGCTGAATTTCACCGTCCACAGCGCAACAATTTCCGAATTCAACCATCTTTCCAGCGGCGGCACTGGGGCCTACTTCGCTGCCGATGTATTGAATCTCAGCGGCAAGACCGGTGCCATTGGCGCAACCGTTGCAGCCGTCCCGGAACCTGAGAGTTACGCGATGCTGCTGTCTGGTTTGGGCCTGATCGGTTTCGTTGCGCGTCGTCGCCAGCAGCCAGCAACGAGAGTTTGATGCTCACGTATTCACCCCTAAAGACCCATCGCTGCATCGCAAAACAGCCAGTCACTGCCGGATCACATCCGCTCCCGCTGGCGCTCTGAACTCGAAGGCCTTGACCGACAGCACCGGATTAAGCTCAAAGCGGGTAAAGGTCAACACTGATCGCTGACCAAAACTATCGAGAATTTCCAGCACGGCCAGTTCGCCACCGCGCAAACCGACACGGATGCTCTGCAAGGCGCTGTCTCTGGCCCTTGGGGTGGCAAGAACCCATTCGATGCCGTCCCTGGCGGGCGCATCGATCAGTGCAAAATCCGTCTGCAGGGCCCGCAACTCCGGCGCCGAGGCGATCAAGGCCGCTGGCGTCGAGGCCAGCACCTGCGACTGTTTGCGCGCAGTCACCTGATTCAGATCAACGTCATACAACCATAGCGTCTGGCCGTCGGCAACAATGCTCTGCTCAAACGGCTTCTTGTAAACGAACCTGAAACGGTTCGGTCTGGAAAACTCGAAACTGCCGCTCGATGTTTTGCTGCGCGGTGCCTCTGCGTCTTTGGCCGGTGCCGTCACCACTTGAACGAAGTCGGCGCGTCCGCTTCTGGCTGTCTTGATGAAGGTCTCCAGACTTTCCAGCCCGGCCGCCGAAGCGGACAAGGCGGCCACGGCCAGCCAGGCGCCCAGCGGTCTTTTCACGCTCAGCATCAGTCGGCTCGCGCTGGCACCAGGATGTCACGCTGGCCACTGTTGCTCATGGCGCTGACGAGGCCGGCTTTCTCCATATCCTCTACCAGTCTGGCGGCGCGGTTGTAGCCGATCTTGAGGTGACGCTGTACCAGCGAAATACTGGCTTTGCGGTTCTTCAGCACCACTTCCACCGCCTGGTCGTACATCGGGTCCTTCTCCCCGGCGTTGCCGCCTTCGCCGAGAGCGTCGCCGTCACCGTCGGCGGTGCCGCCTTCAAGAACACCCTCAATGTAGTTCGGCTCGCCCTGCGACTTCAGGTAGTTCACGACCCGATGCACCTCATCGTCGCTGACAAAGGCGCCGTGCACGCGAATCGGCATGCCGGTGCCGCTGGGCATGTAGAGCATGTCACCCATGCCTAGCAGGGCTTCGGCGCCCATCTGGTCCAGGATGGTGCGGCTGTCGATCTTGCTGCTGACCTGAAAGGCGATGCGCGTCGGTATGTTGGCCTTGATCAGGCCGGTAATCACATCGACGCTGGGACGCTGGGTCGCCAGAATCAGGTGAATGCCAGCAGCACGCGCTTTTTGCGCCAGCCGGGCAATCAACTCCTCAATCTTCTTGCCCACGACCATCATCAGGTCAGCCAGTTCGTCAATCACGACCACAATGTGCGGCAAGCGGCCCAGCGGTTCGGGCGAGTCGGGGGTCAGGCTGAAGGGGTTGTAGATAAACTCGCTGTGCGCCTTGGCGTCGTCAATCTTCGCGTTGTAGCCGGCCAGGTTGCGCACCCCCAGTTTGCTCAGCAGCTTGTAACGCCGCTCCATCTCGGCAACGCACCAGCTCAGGCCATAGGCGGCCTGCTTCATATCGGTTACCACCGGCGCGAGCAGGTGCGGAATGCCTTCGTAGAACGACATCTCCAGCATCTTGGGGTCTATCATCAAAAAGCGCACATCGCTGGCCTCGGCCTTGTACAGCAGACTCAGAATCATGGCGTTGATACCGACCGACTTGCCGGAGCCGGTGGTACCCGCCACCAGCACGTGCGGCATCTTGGCCAGATCCGCAACAATCGGGTTGCCGACAATGTCCTTGCCCAGGCCGATGGTCAGCAGGGACTTGGCTTCGTTGTAAATCTGCGAGCCCAGAATTTCGGAGAGCTTGATCGATTGCCGCTTGGCATTGGGCAACTCAAGCGCCATGTGATTTTTGCCCGGAATCGTCTCCACCACGCGAATCGACACCAGACTCAGAGAACGTGCCAGATCCTTGGCCAGGCCAACGATTTGCGAGCCCTTGACGCCAACTGCAGGCTCGATCTCGTAGCGCGTAATCACCGGCCCGGGCTGTGCCAGCACCACACGCACCTCCACCCCGAAATCTTTCAACCTTTTCTCGATCATCCGGCTGGTCATCTCCAGCGTCTCGGATGAGACCGTCTCCTGCCGCAGCAAGGCCCCGTCGAGCAGATCGACCTGCGGCAAGCGACTGTCAGGCAACTCGACAAACAGGGGTTTCTGCCGCTCCTTGGCGACCCGCTCACTCTTGGGTACCTCGGCCAGCACGGGCTCGATTCTCAAAGGCGTGGCGTGCTGCTCGACCTGTTCCTCGTGCTCCTCGATGACGACCTCCTCGCGCTCCCGCATCGCTTGTTGCCCGAGCGCAATGTCCTGCTCCAGTTCCCGCTTTTCGCGCCGCGACTCGATCTGAAAATAGAGCCAGGCGCCCAGACGCTCTGCTACTTGGGCCCATGAGAAGCGAAAGACCAGGGCAGCGCCCACCAGGGCCACGGCAATGGTGACCAGCGCCGAGCCGACAAAACCCAACAGGCGAACGCTCAGCGGGCCAACAAAATAGCCCAGAACACCGCCGCCGTGCCCCGGCAAGCGGGCTTCCAGGCTGTACAGACGCGCCCACTCGAGCGCGGCGCTGGCGCAAAGCAACAAAACCAGACCACACCAGAACGCCACTCGCCTGGAGCCCAGTCGGGAGGCCTGCTGCCCCGCCGAGTCGGCCGGCGCTGTAAGCAAATCATGGCCCCGCAGCCATCGCGCCAAACCCGAAAGCCAGACGCGCAAACCGGCCGCAACAAGCCACCAGGTCGAAAAACCGAATAGAAAGTAGCTGCCATCAGCCAACCAGGCGCCAAGCAGGCCACCCCGGTTCAGGATCACGGATGCCGCGCCCGAGGTTGACCAAGCCACATCCTGTGCCGAGTAAGTCAGCAGCGCGAGCACCCAGAAAATCAGCAGAACCAGGCCTGCCGTCAGGCCAAATTCGTCGGCAAAGCGGCGCCAGCCGGAGCGCTCGGGTGAGTCCGCTGATTGGGAAGAAGTTAAAGTATTGAGTGAATAGGTCATACTACGCCCAACTGTACACGGGCCCTGCAACTTTATCCAAGAAAGCCTTCACAATGTCAAACACCCGACATGCCCACGTCCTGATTCTCGGTTCTGGCCCTGCCGGCTATACAGCAGCCATTTATGCGGCGCGCGCCAACCTCAAACCGCTTCTGATTACCGGCATTGCCCAAGGGGGTCAACTCATGACCACTACCGAAGTCGATAACTGGCCGGCCGACGTTGACGGCGTGCAAGGCCCCGACCTGATGCAGCGCTTTTTGGCACACGCCGAGCGCTTCAAGACCGAGATCCTCTTTGATCATATCCATACGGTGGATTTCCAGAAGCGACCCTTTACCTTGCAGGGCGACAGTGGCAGCTACACCTGCGACGCGCTCATTCTTGCGACCGGTGCGTCGGCCAAATACCTGGGCCTGCCGTCCGAGGCGTCCTTCATGGGGCGCGGCGTCTCGGGATGCGCCACCTGCGATGGCTTCTTCTACCGCGATCAGGTCTGCTGCGTTGTCGGTGGGGGCAACACCGCGGTCGAAGAAGCGCTCTATCTGTCCAACATCGCCAGCAAGGTGTTTCTGATTCACCGGCGCGACAAATTCAAGGCTGAACCCATCATGATCGACAAACTGATGGAAAAAGTCAGCGCTGGCAAGATTGAACTGAAGACCTTTTGCACGCTGGACGAAGTGCTGGGTGACGCCAGCGGGGTGACTGGCGTGCGCCTGAAGAACGTCCAGTCCGGCAAGACCGAAGACTTGCTGCTGCAGGGCTGCTTTATCGCCATCGGCCACGCCCCCAACACCGAAATCTTCCAGGGTCAGCTCAATATGGCGGGCGGCTACATCGTGACCCAGGGCGGATCCAGCGGCTTTGCTACCATGACCAGCGTCCCCGGCATCTTTGCCGCAGGCGACGTTCAAGACCATGTTTATCGCCAGGCCATCACCAGTGCCGGTACCGGGTGCATGGCGGCACTGGATGCCCAGCGTTTTCTTGAACAGGGCTGAAGCCGCTATAATCCGTCTCGTTTCCGGTCTTGCTCACGCCCAGTCCATGCCGGGCTTGGGGCGGCCGGAAAATCTCTTTACCGCCATGCAGCAGTGTGGCGAGGTGCGGCGAAAGCTGTTAATTTATCTCTGGAGTGTCCAAATGGCACGCGTATGTGAAGTCACGGGCAAAGGCCCGATGGTCGGGAACAAGGTTTCCCACGCCAACAACAAAACCAAGCGCCGGTTCCTGCCGAACCTGCAATACCGCCGTTTCTGGGTCGAGTCTGAAAGTCGCTGGGTGCGTCTGCGGATTTCCAACGCAGGACTGCGTTTGATCGACAAGAACGGCATCGACTCCGTGCTCGCAGATTTGCGTTCACGTGGTCAAGCATAAGGAGCACCATCATGGCAACCAAAGGCGCACGCGAAAAAATCAAGCTTGAATCGACTGCTGGAACCGGTCACTTCTACACCACCAGCAAGAACAAGAAGACCATGCCCGAGAAAATGTTGATCAAGAAATTTGATCCAAAAGCTCGCAAGCACGTCGATTACAAAGAAATGAAACTGAAGTAATTCAGGACTTGCATGAAAAACCCGGCCAAGCAGCCGGGTTTTTTTTCGTTAGGGGTTTAGGTCGCTGTGCGTGGTTGAACTGATGGAAGTGACCGCTGTGACAGTGGTGCAATCTATCGTTTTAGACACATACCCGACGGTGGACTTTCAGAACTGGTCGCTCCATAGCAGTCGCCGAAGAGGCCTCAACCTCGCTCTACGAACGCCTCAAACTCATCATTCGGCAGAGGTCTGCTGAACAAATAGCCCTGGAAGTTGTGACAGCCCAGGCCTGACAGGAATTGTCTCTGCGCCTCGGTCTCCACGCCCTCTGGGATTACTGTTAACCGCAGACTCGCAGCAAGGGCGACTACCATCTTGGCGATAGCAGCGTCATTGGGGTTGATCAGAATGTCCCGCACAAATCCTTGGTCGATCTTGAGTTGATCCAGGGGCAGCCGTTGCAGATATGCCAACGATGAATAGCCGGTGCCAAAGTCATCGAGCGAGAAGGTTACCCCCCTTTCCTGGAGGGCATTCATTTTGGCGATTACGTCCTCGATATCTTCCACGAGAACGCTCTCGGTCAGCTCCAGTTTGAGCCGATCTGGGTTGGCCTCTGTGCGCTCCAGTATCGTCAGCACCTGATCGACAAAGTCCTTCTGGTGAATTTGCCGTGCACTGACGTTCACTGCCACCGTCAGGTGTGCCATCCCGGGTTGACTGGCCCATCGCGCCAACTGATTGCAGGCTGTCTCCAGCACCCAGTTGCCAATCGGCAGGATCAGACCCGTTTCCTCGGCCATCGGGATGAACTCTGCAGGTGAGACCATCCCCCGCTCGGAATCGAGCCAGCGCAGCAATGCCTCGGCGCCTGTGATTTCACCCTTCGCCGTCACCTGCGCCTGGTAGTGCAGCACGAACTGATCCTTCTCGACAGCCTCGCGCAGTCCAGACTCCATGGCAGTTCGGGAGGCGACAACGGCCTGCATCTGGGGATCAAAGAAGCGCACCATGTTGCGACCTTGGGCTTTGGCCTCGTACATGGCCGCATCGGCACACTTGAGGATTTCTTCAGGGTCAAGGCGCTGCTTGCCAAACAGAGCGATACCGATGCTGACTGTGCAATGATGTTCAATTGCGCCCCCGTTACCAATGTGAACGTCGTTTGGCAGCACATAGGGCGCTGCAAGTGCAGTGCGGACCTTCTCGGCAAGTTTGCGCGACTGCTCTATCGAATCGGCTCTGTCTGCTGTCAACCCGCCGACGAGCACCACAAACTCGTCGCCACCAATGCGTGCCACTGTGTCCACGCCGCGAACACATCGCGTGAGTCGATGAGCTACCTCTTTCAGGAGTGAGTCCCCCGCCGCATGGCCATGTTGGTCGTTCAGTGGTTTGAAATTGTCCAGGTCCATGAACATCAAGGCACCATAGCAGGAACTGCGTTGAACAGCTTCAACGGCCTGCGCCAAGCGGTCCAGCAAGAGCCTGCGATTGGGCAATGCTGTCAGTGGGTCGTAAAAGGCAAGCTGGCGCGTCGCTTCTTCCAGTGCTTTTTGGGCCGTAATTTCTTTGGCAGTTCCCTGAAAGGCAATCACCTGTCCAGCGTCATCCCTTACCGGCAATGCATTTGCATTGAACCAATGCCAGCTTCCGTCTATGTGGCGATGCCTGTACTCAATGTCTGTTTGCCCCTGCCCTGTGGAAAACAGCCGGTTCAGAGCCGCAAGGCAGATTGAAACGTCATCAGGATGAACAGTTGGCACAAATGAACAGCCGACAACTTCCTGCATTGGATGCCCAAGCAACCTAGTGAACGACGGTGAGACAAAAGTGTATATCCCCTCGGCATTGACCATAAAGATAATGTCGTGGCTGTTATCAATTAGGTGACGAAACTTTGCTTCACTGCTCACAAGTGCAGCCGTTCTCTCGGCTACGCGATTCTCCAGTGAGGCTGTCAACTCCTTGTTGGTACGAAATTGTCCAGATAGGGATACCGCCATTTCTTTGAAGCGTTCAATAAGATTGTGGTGTTCTGTCAATGTGCTCTCAGGCCAGGCAGGTTGAAGACCAAGGCTCAAGTCGTTGGGCAATGTCTTTGTGAACCGAGCGAGTTGCTCGGTTCTTGCGACAACTTTGCGGCTCAGAAACTCTGCCAGTGCCAATGCAGTGAACAGCAAGACGAATAGCAGCGCCAATTCATTGGTGTACTGGGCGTAAAGTATCCTTTGAAATGGTGCAACTGGCTGCTCCAATATCACTCGCCATTCAGAAAGTCCACCTACTGGACTGTCTGCCACATAGAAGGAGGACTTCCATCGTTCTGAAATGGGGGTATTGGCTGGCAGCTTGGGTATCCACTGAGAGATGGACTCGTCCAGACGACTGAGGCTGCCAGCGCTGCGAACAAAGGGCTGCATGATCTTCAGGTCATTATGGTTCGTGAGGATCACATTGCCATTGGTATCCAGCAGTGTGTAGAGCATCGTGCCACTCTGCGTATCCTTGTCCAAGAACTCCTTTACCTCATTGAGACTGAGAACACCGGCTACATACCCGTCATATACATTGTTTTTTACGATGGGCGCAAGCATGGAAACCACGGGCTTGCGCCTACCAATTTGCCCCATGACCACTTCCGAGAGCATGGGCTTGAGCGTGCGCTGAAGGCGAGGAATGAAGGGGCGGTCGGCAAAATTCTTGCCGATGTTGGTGTTTCCAAGGTCATCAACGAGTGGAGAGTATGCTGTTGTGACAGCCTCCCTATTGAGCAGTCCGATGCGCAAGAAGTTGACATCGGAGTTATGCGCTTGCGCCAGTCTAGGCTGCATCTGTGTAGGAGTGAGCGTTACCGCCAGTGCTGCGAGGTTACCAATCGCTCTGGCTCGATTGCTCGACCAAACGTCAATACGGCTACTTACCAATCGAGTATGCTGGACGAGGTCGTTCCGAATTTGGCTGTCAGTCTCTAGGAAGTCGGTATGACTTGAAACCATCAACAAGATCAATGCCGGGTAGAGCGCGAAGAACGACAAAAGGTTGTAGATGAGGTCGCGGTAAGCGATCTTGGCCGAGTTTGAAGCCAATGCGTACCCAGAGAACATAAGTCGCGCAAGCAGCGCATTGGCAACTCCATTCACAGCTTGCTTGGTCATTGAGATGGAGGTACTGCTCACCGGCACATCCATAACACCGTGGTAGAACACGTATACCAGTGGCATTCCTATGACCAGCCAATAAATGGCATCGGCTAGTACCACTCCTATATTCTTGTGCCGCATCATCAAGCCAACTGCGCTCACTTCTAGCGTCATGATGACGATGGCATAAGGATGGTTCCACAGGAAGTATGTGACAACGGCGGTTATGGCTCCCACCGCAATGCCGCTACCCAAACCCAATACTTGCAGCGCAATCATCACAAAGATGCTGCCAAACAAAAAGTCGATGTTGAGGAAGATCGGATACTTGAAGTAGTTACCGATCAGGCCAAGTGCGATGAGACTCAGTAGCACCGAAGCTCTGACTTTCGCCGACCAATGCCTTGAGACAAGTGCGTCCACTGACCATTCTTCCTTGAAGACCATGCTTGGCAAGCAACCGCAAATCCCAGTCAATCACACTGCGTGCAAAGTTGGGCAGATGTGGACTGCCTCCATTCACAGTCGATCTGACAGATTTATAGCCGTTTGATGGAAAGTTTCATTGATTTGCGTCATGCTTGGATGACTGCTTGTGCATCCAAGAGAAGCTTACGAATTGCATGCGAGTGGCCATGCTTTGGACTGCCAGTAAGCTGACCGTGCCGAAGGGCTTGTAACGCTGCACTGCCGGTCTAGGCTTTTCTCCAAACCTGACGCTCAGTCTTGGCGGTCTGCTTCGGAGAACGGTGGCTGGATCCAGAAGGCACGTTGCTGCCCACAAATATTAGAACTACTTGCAAGCAAGTTAGTCTGCACTGAAACTTCGTGTTCTGGGCAATTAGCAGCATGAGGCGCGGGCCCGTGCATCAATCTCTGCCACCGCAAGCAAAGGAGCCAAGCCGCCGCAAAATCCGTTATGCTTGACCTTGCAAGCAAGGCGCGCGGTGATCCCGCCAGCATTGCCGCATTGTTCGGGCAACGCTGGCTACCCGCCACGCGCAGCACCGAGTTCCGATAATCTGCCGCAGGACACGACCCTGCAAGGAGAAATGCCGATGCCACAGCACGAAGCCCTTCGTCTGCATGTACCAGAGCCCACCGGGCGACCAGGTCATGACACAGACTTTTCCTACCTCCCGATTTCCAAAGCTGGCAGCGTGCGACGCCCGCCGGTGGAAGCCACACCCGCGCAGACCAGCGACCTGGCGTTCACGCTGATACGGGTGCTCGACGAAGACGGAAAGGCGCTCGGACCCTGGGTACCGAATCTGGACGTGGACCGGATGCGCTACGGCTTGCGCGCCATGATGAAGACCCGCGCCTTTGATGCACGCATGGTGATTGCGCAGCGACAGAAAAAGATCTCGTTCTACATGCAGTGTCTGGGCGAGGAGGCGATCGCCACCGCCCACGCGATGGCCCTGAGCGAAGGCGATATGTGCTTTCCGACCTACCGCCAGCAGGGTCTGCTGCTGGCGCGTGAGGATGCCTCGATGGTGGACATGATCTGCCAGCTCTTTTCCAACGAGCACGACCCGCTCAAGGGGCGTCAGTTGCCTGTCATGTACTCCAGCAAGAAGCAGGGCTTTTTCTCGATTTCCGGCAACCTGGCAACACAGGTGATTCAGGCCGTCGGCTGGGCCATGGCTTCGGCCATCAAGGGCGATAACAAGGTGGCGTCGAGTTGGATTGGCGACGGCGCGACTGCAGAAGCCGACTTTCATACCGGCCTGACCTTCGCCCACGTTTACCGCGCGCCGGTGATTCTGAACGTGGTCAACAACCAGTGGGCCATCTCCACTTTTCAGGCCATCGCTGGCGGTGAAGGCACCACTTTTGCGGCACGCGGCGTTGGCTGCGGTATTGCTTCGCTGCGGGTCGATGGCAATGACTTTCTGGCGGTCTACGCGGCTTCCCAATGGGCACTGGAGCGGGCTCGCTCGAACCTGGGGCCGACACTGATCGAGTGGGTCACTTACCGCGCCGGCCCCCACTCGACTTCTGACGACCCGACGAAATACCGACCGGCCAGCGATGCCGCTCGCTTTCCTCTGGGCGACCCGATCGCCCGGCTTAAACAGCACTTGATTGTCTTGGGTGCCTGGTCCGAATCCGAGCATCAGGCCGCGCAGGAGCAGGTGCAGGCCGAGGTTGCCGCCGCGCAGAAAGAGGCCGAGAGCTACGGCACGCTGGCCGATGGCCACATGCAAAGCCCCGCTGCCATGTTTGAAGACGTCTACAAAGACATGCCGGCTCATTTGCGCCGGCAGCGTCAGGAACTGGGAATCTGATGATGGAAACCACCCCTATGACGATGATCCAGGCGCTGCGCTCGGCCATGGATGTGATGCTGGAGCGTGACGACAAGGTCGTTGTCTACGGCCAGGACGTTGGCTATTTTGGCGGCGTCTTTCGTTGCACCGAAGGTCTGCAGAAGAAGTACGGCACCTCGCGCGTTTTCGACGCGCCGATCTCCGAAGGCGGCATCGTCGGCACGGCAGTGGGCATGGGTGCCTACGGCCTGCGACCGGTGATCGAAATCCAGTTTGCAGATTACGTCTACCCGGCAACCGATCAGATCGTGTCGGAGGCAGCGCGGCTGCGCTACCGCTCGGTCGGCGATTTCACGGCACCGATCACGATCCGCATGCCCTGTGGTGGCGGCATTTACGGCGGCCAGACGCACAGCCAGAGCCCGGAATCCGTGTTCACCCAGGTCTGCGGTCTGCGCACCGTGATGCCATCGAATCCCTACGATGCCAAGGGTTTGCTGATTGCCTCGATCGAAAATGACGACCCGGTCATCTTTCTGGAGCCAAAGCGCCTCTACAACGGACCGTTTGATGGCCACCACGACAAGCCGGTGGTGCCCTGGTCCAAGCACCCTATGGGCAATGTGCCCGAGGGCTATTACACGGTTCCACTGGACAGCGCAGCAGTATTCAGACCGGGCGCGGCGCTGACGGTGATTACCTACGGCACCATGGTTTTTGTGGCCGAGGCCGCCGCCAACGAGACCGGCATCGATGCCGAGATCATCGACCTGCGCTCGATCTGGCCACTTGATCTGGAAACCATCGTCAACTCCGTCAAGAAGACCGGGCGCTGCATCGTACTTCACGAGGCAACACGCACCAGCGGCTTCGGCGCGGAGTTGGTGTCACTGATCCAGGAGCATTGCTTTTATCACCTGGAAGCACCGATCGAGCGCGTGACCGGCTGGGACACCCCTTACCCGCACGCCCAGGAATGGGCTTACTTTCCCGGACCGGCGCGTGTCGGCGCTGCGTTCAAACGCACGATGGAGGCATGATGGGAATTCACACAATCAAGATGCCTGACATTGGCGAAGGCATTGCCGAAGTCGAGCTGGTGGCTTGGTACGTCAAGGTCGGCGACCTGATCGCCGAAGACCAGATTCTGGCCGATGTCATGACCGACAAGGCCACCGTCGAGATTCCGTCACCGGTGGCTGGCAAGGTTCTCACGCTGGGCGGCGCGGTAGGTCAGGTGATGGCCGTCGGTTCCGACCTGATTCAGATCGAAGTCGAAGGCACTGGAACGCCAGTGGCTAAAGTGGCACCAGCGAGCGCCCCGAAAACAGCAGCGCGAACGGTAGCGACAGAACCCGCAGCGGCCAAAGTCGCAGCCCCGGCCACCACAGCACCGCCGCCTGAACAGCGCCAACCGAGCGCCGCACCGGCCACCGTTCATGCGCGCGCCAGTGGCGACAAACCGATCGCCTCACCCGCTGTACGACGCCGCGCCTGGGACCTCGGAATTGAACTGCAATTTGTGCCAGGCACGGGAGCGGCCGGTCGCATCACGCAGCAGGACCTGGACGATTACGCAGGCCGCGCCGGACAGGCGGCCAGCGCGGCGCAAGCCGACCGGCGCTACGCCCAGCGCAGCGCCGAAGAAGCGATTCCGGTGATTGGCCTGCGGCGCAAGATTGCGCAGAAGATGCAGGAGGCCAAACGCCGTATTCCGCACTTCACTTACGTCGAAGAGATCGACGTGACCGAGCTTGAAGCCCTGCGCACGCGCCTGAACGCCAAGTACGGCAGCAAGCGCCCTCGCCTGACGCTGATGCCTTTTTTGGTGCGCGCAGTGGTGCTGGCAGTCAGGGAGTTTCCGCAGGTCAACGCGCGCTACGACGACGATGCCGCCGTGGTAACGCGGTATGAGGCAGTGCACTTGGGCGTGGCAACGCAGACCGATGGTGGCCTGATGGTGCCCGTCATGCGCCATGCCGAAACGCACGACCTCTGGGCCTGCGCCGCCGAGGTACTGCGCCTGAGCGAGGCGGCGCGCGCCGGCAAAGCGACGCGCGAGGAACTGACGGGATCGACCATCACCATCACCAGCCTGGGTGCGCTGGGTGGCATTGTCAGCACACCGGTCATCAACCACCCCGAGGTGGCCATCGTGGGCGTGAACCGCATGGTCGAGCGACCCATGATCCGCAATGGCGCGGTGGTGGCGCGGCAGATGATGAACCTGTCTTCCTCTTTCGACCACCGCGTGGTGGACGGCATGCACGGCGCCGAGTTTGTCCAGTTGCTGCGCGGCTATCTCGAATGCCCGGCAACCTTGTTCGTGGAGTAAACCATGGAGACACTGCAAACCACACTGCTCATCGTTGGTGGCGGGCCTGGCGGCTATGTGGCGGCCATTCGTGCCGGACAACTCGGTATCGCCACCACGCTGATCGAGGGCGACCAACTCGGCGGCACCTGTCTGAACATTGGCTGCATTCCGTCCAAGGCACTGATCCATGCCGCCGAGGCGTTTCACCAAACCTGTCACTACGCGGGCAAATCGCCCCTGGGTATCCAGGTTGACGCGCCGCGCATCGACCTGAAGCAGACTGTGCGCTGGAAAGACGGCATCGTCAGGCGTCTGACGCAGGGTGTGGCAGCGCTGCTCAAGAAGAACGGCGTCACCGTCATCAAGGGCTGGGCGCGTGTCGTCGACGGCAAGACAGTCGAGGTGCAGCCAGCCAATGCCGCAGCAGCGCAACGCATCGTTTGCGAGCACCTGCTGCTGGCGACCGGCTCCAGCGAAGTCGCCCTGCCGGGACTACCGTTCGGCGGACGCGTCATCTCCTCGACACAGGCGCTGTCACCGGCCGCGCTGCCAAAACGCCTGGTGGTGGTCGGCGCCGGCTATATCGGCCTCGAACTCGGGATCGTCTACCGCAAGCTCGGCGCCGCAGTGACCGTGGTGGAAGCGCTGGAGCGCATCCTGCCGATCTACGACGAGGAACTGGTGAAGCCGGTCGCGGCATCGCTGCGCAAACTCGGCGTGCAAGTGCTGCTGGACTGCAAGGTGCAGGGGCTCAACGCCACTGGCGACGCGGTGCAGGTCAGCAACGCGAAGGGTGAGATCTCGGAACTGCCGGCCGATCAGGTGTTGGTGGCCATTGGCCGCACACCGCGCAGCCAGGGCTTTGGCCTGGAGTCCCTGCTGCTCGACATGAACGGACGCGCCGTGAAGATCGACGATCAGTGCCGCACTTCGATGCGCAATGTATGGGCAATTGGAGATTTGGCGGGTGAACCGATGCTCGCGCACCGTGCCATGGCGCAAGGCGAGATGGTGGCCGAAATCATTGCCGGCAAGCGGCGTCGCTTTGCACCGGCGGCGATTGCGGCGGTCTGCTTTACCGACCCTGAAATTGTGGTGGCGGGCCAGATGCCGCAGCAGGCGGCGCTGGCTAGTCTGGACTGCATCCAGGCCAGTTTCCCGTTCGCTGCCAACGGACGCGCCATGACGCTGGAAGCCAGCGACGGTTTTGTGCGCGTGGTGGCGCGGCGCGACAACCACCGGATCGTCGGCTGGCAAGCGGTGGGGGTCGGGGTCTCCGAACTGAGCACAGCGTTCTCACATTCGCTGGAAATGGGTGCCTGCCTGGAAGACGTTGCAGCCACCATCCATGCGCACCCGACGCTGGGTGAAGCAGTGCAGGAAGCAGCACTGCGGGCGCTCGGCCACGCCTTGCACATCTAGGCAGCTGAACGGCAGATTTCGATCTCAGACCGCCAGCCTGGGCGGCTGGTAGGTTGCGACGCAGTTGCGACCGCGGTTCTTCGCCTCATAGCAGGCACTGTCAGCGGCCCGCAGCACGGTCTCCAGCGTAATCAGGTCTGGTGTCACGGCAGCCACGCCGATGCTGGCTCCGACGCTGTATTCCTTGCCATCCTGAAACAGACGCCAAACCTCGACCGCAGAGCGAATCTGCTCCGCGACCTCCTGCGCACGCGTGAGTGAACACCCGGGTAACAGCACGGCAAACTCGTCGCCGCCGAGTCTGCACACCGTATCGCTGGTTCGCACTTTCGACTCCAGCAGGCGCGAAACCTGACGCAGCACCTCATCTCCGGTGGCGTGACCCCCGATGTCGTTGACGGCCTTGAATCGATCCAGATCGATGAACAGGACACACAGCCTGCGGCCATTGAACGGCGTCATGGCCTGCGCCAGACGTGATTCGAATTCACGTCGGTTCACCAGTTGCGTCAGACTATCGTGGGTCGCACTCCAGGACAGTCGGTCGCGCATCAAGCGGGCGTCGGTGATATCTTCCATGATCCAGATGGTGCCACCGGCCGGGTCACCGGGAACCACACCTCGCGCGAGCATATGGGTCCAGAACTCGCTGCCATCCTTGCGCCGCATCAGCTGTTCACCGTCGTAATGGCCTTGATCCCTGAAGGCATTGCGCACGCGCGCGCCAAATTCCGCATAGGACTCATCAGATTGGTGAATGATGCGAGTGGAACGGCCCAGCAATTCATCCTCGGTGTAGCCATACATGGCGCAGGCGTGGCGCCCCAGAAGTTCGAAGCAACTGCTGCGAGTGATGGCGATTCCAACGGAAGCATGGTCGAGAATCGATCGCAACTGAGCGACCATCAACTGTTGGGAACGGGTCTGCTGTTCGTGAACCAGCGTCACATCGCGCAACGTGGTAACCAGCTCACCGATTTCGCCCTGAACTTCGGGCCATCCCTCGCCGGCAGCCACACCGCCCTGGAGTTGTTGTTCAACACGTCCTTGCAAACGTTTGATGATGTCTGAACTCATGTCGGCCAAGTGTAGCCCCACTGATCAGACTCCCGCAAGTGTCCGAAGACCTCCTGGATCAACCACATTGACCAGTCGCCCTGAGCCGCTGATGAGGCTGCGCTCGCGCAAATGGCGCAACACCCTGGACAGGGTTTCCGGGGCTATGCCGAGCTGCGCCGCAATCGAGCGCTTGCGCTGTTGCAACTGCACCGCCATCAGGCCCTTGTCGCCAGTCTGCGCGTGACGCAGCAACCACTCGGCGCAGCGCGCCTCGGCATCCTTGGCCAGACGGCTGACCGAAAACTCGGTTTGCTGCCGATGCGCCATCGCCACATCATGCAGAACCGCCTGCGCTGAGGGTGACATGGCCGCCAGCGACCGATGAAAATCGGCTATCGGTACCTGACGAAGAGAAATATCGGTTTCGGACACCGCATCCACCGCATGGGGCAGGCCCAGGACTGCAGAGCTGGCATCGAGCCAGCACGGCCCCTCCACGACACCCAGCTGATGCTCCATGACGGCCCCTTCCATGATGCCCAGGGCAATCCGGCCGGACTCGATATACGTAACCCAGCGTGAAGTCTCGGTCCGCGTGAGCAATCGCTCGCCCCGCGCAAGAACCCGTGTTTCAGCAGGCAGTTCAATAATTTCAGCGGCTAGCATGGATGCGACTGTGCCGCGCTTGAGCCCTCCAGACCTTGAGCAAAATCAAACAATCTTGAGTAAAAGTCTCACAAGACCAGCAAAGCTCGGAAATCGTTGACATTGGTGAAAGTCGGACCCGTCGTCACCAGATCATCCAGGGCAGAAAAATACCCGTAGGCATCGTTGCGCTCAAGGAAATCCTCGATTTTCATTCCTACTGCCAAGGCCCGAGTCAGCGTTGCCGGCTCGACCCGGGCACCGGCGTTGCTTTCCAGGCCGTCGATGCCATCCGTATCGGCTGCCAGCGCCCAGACATTGGGCTGCCCCTGCAGAGCCTGGGCGAGCCCCAGGCAGAACTCGCCAGCCCGCCCACCCCGACCGCGCGCGCTGCCGGGTGCTGGGGTACGCACCGTCACCGTGGTTTCACCACCGCTGAGGATCACGCAGGGCCGCTGGAAGGGCTCCCCCTGGTTCGCAACAAAGCGCGCCAGCGCGGCGTGAACCTTGCCCACCTCGCGAGATTCGCCTTCCATCTCGTCGCTCAGGATATAGGCCGACAAGCCGGCCTGGCGCGCCGCTTGGGCGGCTGCCTGCAAAGACTGGCCGGGCGTGGCGATCAGATGCAGTTCGGTCTGGTCAAATTCAGGGGCCCCGGGCTTGGGCGTCTCCAGCGAGCCACTGCGCAGCGCATCCATCAACGCATGTGGCAGCGCAATGCCGAATCGCTTCAGGATCGACAGCGCATCGGCACAAGTGCTGGCGTCGGGAACGGTGGGCCCGCTGGCAATGACAGAGGGCTCGTCGCCCGGCACGTCGCTGATGGCCAGCGTCACCACCCTCGCCGGGGCACAGGCCAGTGCCAGCCGTCCACCCTTGACACCGGAGAGGTGCTTGCGCACGCAATTCATCTCGGCGATGGTCGCGCCCGAATGGAGCAACTCCTTGTTGATGCGCTGCTTGTCCTGCAGCGTCAAGCCTTCGGCCGGCAAGCTGAGCAGAGCCGAGCCGCCACCCGAGATCAGGCACAGCACCAGATCGTCCTCGGTCAAGCCGCGGGTCAGCTCCATGACGCGCTGGGCCGCGGCGATGCCCGCGGCATCAGGCACCGGGTGCGCTGCCTGCAGCACTTCAATGCGCTGTGCCAGCCCCACCGGGCGCGGCGGGATATGCTCGTAGCGAGTCACCACCAGACCGGACAAGGCCGCGTCAGCCGGCCAGTGGGCTTCCACGGCCTGCGCCATGGCGCCAGCAGCCTTGCCGGCCCCGAGCACCAGGGTTCTTCCTTTGGGTGGCGCTGGCAAAAAAGCAGCTGTGCTATGCCAGGGCAAAGCCCGCTTTACTGCCACCTCATAAAGGTGTCGCAAAAACTGCGCTGGCTGCAGGAGCGGGTCCGGTGCCATTGTCGGCGGTCTGGCTATTTTTTGCCCAGTCCCAGACGCTGCGCGCCCTCGGTATAAAGGCGCACTTTTTCCTTCATGAACGCGTCCATCTGGTCTTGACCCACGTTGACCAGTTCGAAACCACTTTTGGCCGCCAGTTCTTTCATCTCTGGGTCATTGTTCAGAGCCGCCCACAACTCCGACAGGCGTTTGCGCGCTTCCGGCGTGGCGGATTTTGGAACCCCAATACCGCGGTAAGCACCATCAACCCAGTCAAAACCAAGTTCCTTGAAAGTCGGTACGTCGGGCAGCAAGGGATGGCGCTTTTCCATCGCGATAGCCAGTCCCCGCACGCGGGTCTTGTTGTTGATCGCGAAGGCCGAATAGGTCATGGCACCGTCAATCTGAGCCCCCAGCACGGCGCTGGCCATGTCGCCGGTGCCCTTGTAGGGGATGTAGTTGGTCTTGACTGCGAAGGCCGCATTCATGCGCTCATGGGCGGCATGGTTGGCGGAATTCAAGCCCGACCCGCCAAGGTTGAGCGCGCCAGGCGTGGCCTTGGCCGCCTTGATGAAGTCAGCGAAGGTCCTGATCGCGCTCTGCTCGGGCACCACCAGAATATCGGGTGTGAAATGGAACCAGAAGACAGGAGTCACATCCTGCGTCTTGTATTGAACCTGTCCTTCCAGCGGCTGGAACACAATATGCGGGAGATTGACGCCAACAATATTGAGGCCATCGCCGGGCAACTGGTTCATCTGTCCCCACATCAGGCCACCACCCGCACCGGCCTTGTACTGGATGATGGTGTCGATGGCGGGGCATTTCTTCTTGAGCACCATCTGCTGATGCCGGGCCGACAAGTCCGACTCGCCGCCAGGCGGGAAAGCCTGCCAGTAGAGCAGGTTTTTGTCTGGGCAATTTTGCGCCAGTGCCAGCGGCGCCAGCGTCGCCAGACACAGTGCGAAAAGCAGCTTTTTCATCGCGTCTCCTCCGGGTTGTTGTAACGAATTCAAACAGATTGCGTCGCCATGGCAGCAATGCGTTCGCATACCGCCTGCGTGACCTGTTGCGTGGTCGCATTGCCACCCAGGTCACGCGTATGCAGCGCCGGCTCGGCTGTGACCTGTTCGATGGCCTGCATCAGGCTGCCTGCCGCTTCCACCTCGCCGAGGTGCTCCAGCAACATCACGCAACTCCAGAAAGTGCCGACCGGATTGGCCAGCCCCTGGCCCATGATGTCGAAAGCCGAACCATGGATCGGCTCGAACATGCTCGGGTAACGCCGCTCGGGATCGATGTTGCCGGTGGGCGCAATGCCCAGGCTACCCGCCAGCGCGGCAGCCAGGTCGCTCAGGATGTCGGCGTGCAGATTGGTGGCAACCAGGGTGTCGAGCGTCGCCGGTCGATTGACCATGCGTGCCGTCGCCGCGTCGACCAGTTCCTTGTCCCACTTCACGTCCGGAAATTCTCTCGAGATCTGCAGCGCAATTTCATCCCACATCACCATGGCATGACGCTGCGCATTGGACTTGGTGACCACCGTCAGCAGTTTACGTGGGCGTGACTGCGCCAATCGGAAAGCGAAACGCATGATGCGCTCCACGCCGGCGCGCGTCATCATCGAAACATCGGTGGCGGCTTCAATCGGCTGGCCCTGGTGAACCCGGCCACCGACGCCGGCGTATTCACCCTCGGAGTTCTCACGCACGATGACCCAGTCAAGGTCTTGTGGTCGGCAGCGCTTGAGTGGCGCGTCAATGCCAGGCAGGATGCGCGTTGGTCGCACGTTGGCATACTGGTCAAAACCCTGACAGATTCTCAGGCGCAGCCCCCAGAGCGTGATGTGATCCGGAATATGCGGGTCACCGGCAGAGCCAAACAGAATGGCGTCTTTGTGGCGCAAAGCGTCGAGTCCATCGGCAGGCATCATCTCGCCGTGCGCGCGGTACCAGTCACCACCCCAGCCGAAGTTCTCGAATTCGAAGCTGAAACTGCGGCTGCCTGAGGCCAGTGCCTCCAGCACTGTCTGGCCAGCCGGCACCACTTCCTTGCCAATGCCATCACCCGGGATGCATGCAATTTTGTAACTTTTCATGGGCAACTACTCGCCCAGGTAGGCTGCGCGCACCTTCGGGTCCTTGAGCATCACTTTGGCATCACCCGACATCGTCACCAGGCCCGAGTCCATGACGTAGCCGCGATCGGCAATCGCCAGCGCCCGGCTGGCGTTCTGCTCCACCAGCAGCACCGTCACGCCCTGCGCGTAAACATCGCGCACGACTTCAAATATCTTGTCCACCATCAGTGGCGACAAGCCCATCGAAGGCTCATCAAGCAGCAGCACCTTGGGCCGGCTCATCAGGCCCCGCCCCATGGCCAGCATCTGCTGCTCGCCGCCCGACAGGGTGCCGGCCAGTTGGTCGCGCCGTTCCTTCAGGCGCGGAAAGATAGTGAAGACCTTGTCGATGTCTGCCAGCACATCCGCCTTGTCGTTGCGGATGTAGGCGCCCATCTGCAGGTTCTCGACAATCGTCATGCGTGAAAAGACACCGCGGCCTTCCGGCACCATGGCCAAGCCCTGCTTTACCAGGTCCCAGGGCCCCTGGCCGCGAATGCTCTTGCCCATGTACTCGATGTCGCCGTCATTGATCGGCAGGATGCCGGTGATGGCTTTCATGGTCGTCGTCTTGCCAGCGCCGTTGGAGCCGATCAGCGAAACCAGTTCGCCTTCACGCACTTCAAAGTCAACACCCTTGACAGCCTGGATGCCGCCGTAGGCGACTTTGAGACCCGTCACTTTGAGAAGAATAGTCATCGTTGCTTCCTTGAGACCTATTTTTTTGCGGGACAGATCTTTAGCTCTGTCCTCAACCGTTCAGTGCGTAGTACCGAGATACGCTTCAATCACTTTTTCATTCTTCTGCACGTCCGCTGGCGTGCCTTCCGCTATCTGCTTGCCATAGTCCAGCACCGTGACGCGGTCGCACAATCCCATCACCAGTTTGACATCGTGTTCAATCAACAGGATGGTCCGGTTGTCATTGCGAATCTTGTCGATCAGTTCGCGCAGCATGACCTTTTCGGTGGCATTCATGCCGGCAGCCGGCTCGTCCAGCGCAATCAGTTGCGGATCGGTCGCCAGCGCGCGGGCGATTTCCAGCCGGCGCTGGTCACCATAACTCAGGGTGCGTGCCTTGTAGTCGGTGAACCTGCCAATGCCAACGTAGTCAAGCAACTCCTGCGCGCGAGCGGCGATCGCCGCCTCTTCCGCCTTGAAGCCGCGGGTGCGAAACATGGCGCCGATCAAGCCCGAATGGGTGCGGATATGGCGTCCGACCATGACGTTTTCCAGCGCCGTCATTTCCGAAAACAGACGAATATTCTGGAAAGTGCGGGCAATACCGGCCTTGGCCACCTCATGAACCGCGGTCGGCTGGTAGGTCTTGCCGGCAAGTTCAAAACTGCCGCTGTCCGGCGTGTAAAGCCCGGTCAGCACGTTGAAAAAAGTGGTCTTGCCAGCGCCATTGGGACCGATCAGGCCATAGACCTGGCCGCGCAGGATTTTTATGCCCACATCGCTCAGGGCCTGCAGGCCGCCAAAGCGTTTGGACACACCGGCGACGTTGAGTACTGTGTCTGTCATGTTGATCCTTAATCAGTTGGGGACAGAGCTTGTTCGCTTCGCGTAACTACGGTCTGTCCCGCAATTTCATTATTTTTGCAGTGCCTTGCCGTGATCCGGCGAAGGCCACAAACCGCGCGGCCTGGACAGCATGATGGTGATCATGGCCAGGGCAATCAACAACTGGCGCAGGATGGCCGAATCCAGCCGGCCATCGGTCATGGCCTGCAGCGGCCCGGCCACATAGCGCAAAACCTCCGGCAGCGCCGACAACAAGACGGCACCCAGAATGACACCCGGCAAGTGCCCGATGCCGCCAAGCACCACCATGGCCACGATCATTACAGACTCCATCAGGCTGAACGATTCAGGCGAAATGAATCCCTGAAACGATGCAAACATCGCGCCCGAGACGCCACCGAAAGTGGCGCCCATACCGAAGGCCAGCAGTTTGAGATTGCGGGTGTTGATGCCCATCGCCTTGGCGGCGATTTCGTCTTCGCGAATCGCCATCCAGGCGCGCCCGACACGCGACATTTCGAGCCGGTGTGAAATCACCACACTGAACACCACCAGCGCCAAGAAAAGATAGTAGTAAAGCGAGACCGACGCCACTTCAAAACCGGCCACGGTCACGTTCTTGCCCAGATTCAAGCCAAAGAAGCTCAGGGCGTCAATCTGGCCCAAACCCTTGGGGCCGTTGGTAATGTTGACCGGATGATCGAGGTTGTTCATGAAGACGCGGATGATTTCGCCAAAGCCGAGTGTCACGATAGCGAGGTAGTCGCCACGTAGGCGCAAGGTAGGCGCGCCCAGCAGGACCCCGAAAAAACCGGCCAGCGCAGCGGCGGCTGGCACCACAATCCACAGCGGCGTGTGCATGCCTTGCGGAAACATGGAAGTGAACAGCTCGAAAGTTTCGGTCAAATGGGGCGACGCCAACAGGCCGTACATGTAGGCGCCAATGGCGAAGAAGGCCACATAACCCAGGTCGAGCAGACCGGCGTAGCCCACCACAATGTTGAGTCCGAGCGCCAACAGAACATAAAGCAGAGCCATGTCGGCAATCCGGACCCAGGCGTTGCCAAAGCCCTGCAACAGCAGCGGCAGGACCAGCAAAGCGGCTGCGGTCAGAAGAAAAACAATGATTTTTTGTTGTTGTTTCATAAGCATCCTTTCTTATCGTGTCAGGCGCAGCACCGGCTTACGCACGATCCGCCACCCGCTCGCCGAGCAGACCCGAAGGCCGCAGCGTCAATACAGCAATCAAAACAATGAAGGCAAAAATGTCCGAATAATGGCTGCCCAGCACACCGCCAGTCAGGGCGCCGATGTAGCCCGCACCCAGCGACTCAATTAAGCCCAGCAGGATACCGCCAACCACCGCACCCGCCAGGTTGCCAATGCCGCCGAACACTGCCGCAGTAAAGGCCTTGAGGCCCGGCAAGAAACCCATGCTGTGCTGCACCGTGCCGTAGTTGGCAGCCCACATCACGCCGGCAATCGCCGCCAGCACGGCACCGATCACGAATGTCGCGGAAATCACCACGTCAGGCTTCACGCCCATCAAGGCGGCAACGCGCGGATTCTCGGCCGTCGCCCGCATGGCGCGACCGAGCTTGGTGTAATTGACCAGCCACATCAGCACGGCCAGCGAGGTCGCCGTCATCCCCAGAATCAGCACCTGGGTGGGTGTGATGACCGCACCACCAATGTCAAACGGTGAGCTGGGCATTAAGGTCGGATAGGGTTTGTAGTTGGGCTTCCAGATGATCATGGCCAGCGTCTGCAGCAGCAGCGACATGCCGATGGCAGTGATCAGGGGAGCGAGTTTCGGGCTGTTGCGTAGCGGCCGGTAAGCAACTTTTTCGATGACGAAATTGAGGGTTGCGGCACAGATGCAGGCAATCACCGTGGCAATCAGCAGGATCAGCCAACCCGGTGCATCGGGCATGGCGTCTCTCATCAGTCCAATGATGGACCAACTGGTCAGCGCTCCGACCATCAGCACCTCGCCGTGGGCAAAGTTGATCAGCCCGATGATGCCGTACACCATGGTGTAGCCCAGCGCTACCAGGGCATACATACTGCCCAACACCAGACCATTGATGATCTGCTGTATGAAGGTATCCATAAACTTCTCCGATTTTTGACCGGCGCCTGGAAATCAGCCTCTTTGCTGACGAGCGGCGCCGCCTTGTGAGCTCTACCAGTTCTATAGCAATAAACCTGCCAGCACAGAGATCAGAATGAGTGCCGGCAGATGGTGCAGGCGATTGTAGCCAAGGGGTGGGTGTGCTTGGCGCCCAATCCGCCAAGGTTTACCCTAAGCAGGCCACTGTTGCATGCTTCAACTGCGATTTTCCTGCTGTTAATATCTTTGCATGAGCGAGCTCGCACCCTACCCCTTCGCTGCCCTTGCACAGCGCATGCTGCGCGAGTTCGACACGCGCAAATCGATTTTCGACCTGCCACAACGCAAGTTTGTGCTGGGTGATGCCGGGCACGACCTGTCGGTGCGCTTTCACGGTCACCAGGCGGCCACCCCGTTTGGCCCGGCGGCCGGACCCAACACCCAGCTGGCGCAGAACATCGTGCTGTGCTGGCTCGCAGGCGGCCGTGTGATGGAACTCAAGACGGTGCAGATCAATGACCGCCTGACGTTGCCGCGCCCCTGCATCGACATGCAGACCCTGGGCTACAACGTTGAGTGGTCGCAGGAACTCACGCTGGAACAGTCGCTTGAAGAGTACGTGAAAGCGGTCATGCTGATCCGCATTCTGGAGGCCAGCGGGCGCGTGGCCCTGGCACCGGGCTTCGGGCGCACGGTGTTCGACATGAGCGTGGGCTACGACCTGGCCGGCATCCGCAGCGAACGCGTGCAGACTTTTCTTCGCGGCATGATGGACGCCACAACGGTGGTGGAGCGACTGCGGCGCGAACTGCCGGCGGAACTGGGCGCGCTGCGCGATCTCGATTTCCAGACCCGCCTGTCGGACACGCTGACGCTGAGCACCTTCCATGGCTGTCCACCGGATGAAATCGAGGCGATGGTCGGCCACCTGATGCAGGAGCACCGGCTGTCCTGCGTCGTCAAGCTCAATCCGACGCTGCTCGGCGCCGCCGAGGCACGCCGCCTGTTGCACGACACCCTGGGCTACAGCGAACTGCGCATACCCGACAGCGCCTTCGAAAAAGACACGCGCTGGGAGCAGGCCACCGCCTTCCTGGACCGCCTGGGCAACAAGGCGCAATCACTGGGTCTGCATCTGGGCGTGAAACTCTCCAACACCCTTCTGGTGGAAAACCACAAGACTTTTTTCCCGGCAAGCGAGCGTGTCATGTACCTCTCGGGCCCACCGCTGCACGTGCTGGCGATGCATCTGGTGCGGGACCTGCGTCGCCATTTCGGCGACCGGTTCCCGGTTTCCTTTTCGGCCGGCATTGAGCGCGCCAATTTCCCCGATGCCGTGGCGCTGGGCCTGGTGCCGGTCACGGTCTGCACCGATCTGCTCAAGGCGGGCGGTTACTGGCGTGGCCATGGCTACTTTGAAGAACTGCTCAAACGCATGGACGCGGTCGGCGCCACAACCGTCGATGAATTTGTCCTGCGCGCTTACGGCGATACCGGCGCCACCGACCTGAGCGCAGCCAAGCTCAGCAACACAGAAAAGTATGTGGAGAGCCTGGCCGCCGACGCGCGTTACCACTCCGCAAGCCACCAGGTCGGACCGCGAAAGATCAACCGTCGTCTGGAATTCTTTGACTGCGTCACCTGCAACAAGTGCATCCCTGTTTGCCCGAATGACGCCAACTTCAGCGTGAGCGTACCGTCCACACCGGAACTGCCGCTCAAGATGAAGCGCCAGATCCTCAACTTTGCCGACTTTTGCAACGACTGCGGCAACTGTGATGTGTTCTGTCTGGAAGATGGCGGCCCTTACATCCTGAAGCCACGTCTGTTCGTGAACCGCGAACGCTGGGAGCAGGACGCGCCACGCGACGCCGTGCTGGTGGAGGCCAACGCCATCAGCGCGCGCTTTGACGGGGCCGTGTTGCGGGTCTCAGCGGGCGATCCGCCCAGCGACGATCCGAAGGTACTGGCCTTGCGCGCCCTGCGTAACGCCCTGCTCGATCCGCTCGATGTAAATCACGTGGGTGAGTTTTTGCGCAACGCACTAACGACTGATTGAGGGCACATCGGCGTTGCCGTGTCATTGCGACCTTCAATTGTCCTTGCGCCCTTCAATTGTCATTGCGGACTCGATCCGCAATCCAGTATTGGCGTAGCTCTGGATCCCGGATCAGGTCCGGGATGACAAACTCCCCGTCCGGGATGACAAGCGCTCCGTCTCGGGTGACAACTCCTTTGTTCGGCCTGACAGCTTCAGAATTTGGCCATGCGTTCCCAGAGCCGCGCTGCCTGAGCCGTAGCTTCGGAGCGAAGGGTTTTTATATCCATGCCAGTGCCAGCGCCCATCGCAGGCACGCTGCCACCGAAGCGCTCTGCCAGTAGCGCATGACTGGCAACAGCGCGCTGTACCGCGGCATCCATCGAGTCACCATAACGTGGCACATCTTCCAGCAAAGCCACTTGTTCAGCCACCATGTCAGACGGGTAACCGTCGCTGCCCAGCGCCACATGCCGGCTCTCTTGCAGCGCTGTCGGATAGCCAACCCAATTACCCCGGTTGGAACGCGTGTTTTGCACCAGCCAGCAGCCCATTTGTTCGCAGCGACGCACCTGTGAGGCATCCAGGTGAACCCCGTGCGCGATGATGGAGCCCGGCGGCAGGGCACCCAGTTCAGTGAGCCGCTCCAGCGGGCCCGCCCAGCCGCGCCGCTGTGCATCCGCCACGTCGGCCAGATCCTCAGCGACATGCACATGCATCACAGACTTCAAATCGCGACACAGCGTTGCCGCTTCACGCAGCGTTTCGTCCGACACGGTAAAGGAGGCATGTAGCCCAATCACGCCGCGCACCAGAGGACGCGGGTTGTTCTCGATAAAGCGGCGGCATTCAGCCAGGCCACGCCGGGCTTCCGCGCGACCGCCGTTGCGCTCGGTCACACCGTAGCAAAGCACGGCCGGCATGCCGGCTTCCTGGCAGGCATCGGCCAGGATGTCGAGCGAGCCTTCGATCAGGTTTGGTGACTCATGGTGGTCGATCAACCCGACCGTACCCAGGCGACGCGCCTCTGCAAGGTACCACCGGGCCGAGGCGCGCAGCGAATCAGGATCGAGCGCGCGGTCCAGCTTCCACCAGACGCGATCGAGAATCTGCACAAAGTTTTCAGGCGCCGGTCTGGGCTCCGGCATGCCAAAGGGCACCAGCCCAGAGTACAGGTGGGTGTGCGCGTTGACCTGGCCTGCCGCGCTCATTTTGCCGCTGCCGGCCGCCCCACGCTCATGGCCCGTGCCGCCGGCGAATCGCGCATCGGCAGCGTGGTGCGGCGAATGCCATCAAAGGCCTCCAGTGCGCCTGCAACCGCCGCGGCGGTTGGTACCAGACCGATCTCGCCCACGCCCTTGGCACCTAGTGGCCCCTCCGGCTCGGGTTCTTCCACGAGAATGACCTCGACTGTTGGCATATCGCGCGCCCGCAGGACACCGATTTCCTTGAGCTTGAAAGTTACCGGCATGCCGTTCTCGCACTCCAGTTCCTCGGTCAGTGCGTAGCCCAGCCCCATGTGGACTGCACCCTCGATCTGCCCGGAGCACAGCGCCGGATTCACAACGCGACCGGCGTCGTGCACCGCGACCACACGATCCACGCGGCCCTTCTCGTCCAGAACCACGAGCTGGGTTGCATAGCTGAACGTGGTGTGCGTCTTCACGTGCTCCACTGGCGCGCCAAGCACCGTGGTGTCGTCGATCACGATGTCGCCGGCATAGACGCGGCCAATCAGTTCCGCCAACTTGTGGCCAGCGTCCAGATCGGCCCTAAGTTTGGCGGCTGCCAAGAGTGCGGCGCGACCGCTGAGCAGCGTGCCGCGTGAGCCGGTGGTCTGACTGCACTGCAGGTCGAAAGTTGAATTGACCTTGGGCACAAAGAGCGCTGCCGGCAGACCCGTGACCTCGACCGCAAACTGCACCAACACCGTCAGCAGGCCCTGGCCCATCTCGGTGAAGCCGTTGTAGAGCGAGATCGTGCCGTCGGCCTCCACCACCAGGCGCACCTTGCCCAGCTCCACCACGCCATTGCCGATGCCGCTGTTCTTGATGCCACAGGCAATGCCAACAGCACGCCCGCTGCGCAGCGCCGCGTCGTAATGCGGCTTCATGGCTTGCAGCGTCTTGCGGATGCCGACCGCTTTGTCCATCAACTGACCGGTGGAGAACAGATCGCCGACTGAGAGCGCATTGCGCCAACGGATCTCCCAACGGTCCAACCCCGCCTTTTGCGCCAGCAAGTCCAGGCAGCCTTCCATCGCAAAGTGCGCCTGATTCGCACCAAAGCCGCGCATGGCACCGCAGGGCGGGTTGTTGGTATAGACGGCGCGTGATTCGATGTCGACCACCGGCACCTTGTACGGACCACAGGCGTGACCCGCAGCTCGCTCCAGCACCTTGCCGCCGACCGATGCGTAGGCACCGGAGTCGCCCAGCATGCGCGCCTTCACAGCTGTGATGTGTCCCTGCGCGTCGCAGCCCACCGTGTAATCCATGGTGATCGGATGGCGCTTGGGGTGCATGCGGATGGACTCTTCGCGACTCAGAGTGATCTTCACTGGCAATCCCGTCAGATGGGCAAGCAAGGCCGTCTGCGCCTGCACCGACATGTCTTCCTTGCCACCAAAAGCGCCGCCATTGGGCACCAATTCGACGTAAATCTGTGATTCTTCCAAGCCTAGAAAACGCGCCACCTGCCGACGGTCATCAAAGATGCCCTGGCCCTGGGTGCGCAGGCGCAAAGTGCCGCCAGCAACCGGCTCGGCAAGCGCGCTCTCAGGCTCCAGAAACAGATGCTCGATGCGCTGCGTGGTCCAGCGACCGCTGACCACGTGCGCGCTCGTGGCAAACGCGGCGTCCGCATCGCCACGCCGCAGGACCACGCAGTCCAGCAGATTGGCGTGCTGCGGGTTGACACGTGGCGCATCGGCTTCTAGCGCAGCCTGCGGATCAAGCACCGGAGGCAGCACCTCGTAGCTGACCTCCACCAGTTTGGCAGCCTCGCGTGCAGTGTGGCGGTCCACTGCGGCAACCGCCGCCAGCACGTCACCCACGCAGCGCACCTCTTCGCCAACCGCCACAAAACCCGGCCAGTCGTTGTAAAGCAGGCCGTACCAGCGCTCACCCGGAACGTCGGCGGCAGTGACCACGCTGTGCACACCCGGCAGCGCGCGCGCGCGGGAGGAGTCGATGCTCAGCACACGAGCCCGCGGATGCGCCGACAGGGTCAGCGCACCGTGCAACATGCCCTCTACCTTGATGTCGTCAACGAAAGGCCTATCCCCCAACACGGTAGGCACGCTGCCAATGCGCTCCAGGGGCTGACCGACACGGCCGTCGGTGCAGGCCGCTGGAATGGCGCCGCCGTGCTTGGCCGCAGCCAGCATCTCGATGGCATCAATGATCTTCACGTAGCCGGTGCAGCGGCACAGATGCAGGTCCAGCGAGCGGGCGATCACCTCACGCGTCGGGTGTGGCTCGCGGTCAGTGAGCGCCTTGGCGCGCAACACAATGCCCGGAATGCAAAAGCCGCACTGCAGTCCGGCGGTCGCAGCAAAGCAGTCTGCGATTTGCTTGCGCTCGTCGGCCGGCAAGCCGTCGATTGTCATGATGGTCTTGCCTTGGGCTACTTTGGTCGGCATGGCGCAGGTCGTTTTCGGCAAGCCATCAACCAGCGCCACGCAACAGCCACACTGGCCCTGCGGACTGCAACCATCTTTCAGTGACGTCACACCGCAGCGCTCGCGCAGCGTTTCCAGCAGTCTCTCATCAGGTCGCGCTTCAACGCGGCAGGCAGTGCCGTTAAGCACGAATTCAATTGTCATGGGTCGGGTTCCGGTTCGTCACTCAAGTCAGCGCATACCAGTGCGGGCGGGTGAAGTTTAAACCGCAATGTTCACCGATGGCGGGGCCCGCAACGCGACGCGTCTTCTGCACCCTGAGCTCAGTTTGACCGACCAGAATCCGGTAATCAATGGTTTCGCCCAGATAGGCTTTTTGCAGCACTTTGCCGCGCACCCCGCCCTCGCTGACGAAATCGATTTCGGTCGGTCGCGCCGCCAACAGAGCGGCAGCGCCGGCAAGAAGTTCCGCCGGCGGCTTCAATCCCGCTGGCCAGGGATAAGTGACTCCGTCAATCTGCATGCCCGAAGGGCTCAGTCCGGCCTGCAGAAAACTCGACAGACCGATGAATTCAAAAACAAATCGATTCGCCGGTGAACCGTACACCTCCAGCGGCGTGCCGATTTGCTGAACGACCCCGGCGCGCATCACGAGAATGCGATCCGACAGGGCCATCGCCTCCGACTGATCGTGCGTCACATACAAAATGGAAAAACCAAAGCGGCGCTGCAAATCCTTGATCTCAAAACGCATCTCCTCGCGAAAATGCGGGTCGAGGCTGGACAGCGGCTCATCAAGCAGCATGACGTCGGGCCGGATCACCAGCGCGCGCGCCAGTGCGACACGTTGCTTGCCGCCACCCGAGAGATCGTCCGGGCTGCCCTGCGCTGCGGCCAGCAGATTGGTATGGCGCAGCGCCTCTTCGGTGCGCGCCATGATCTCGGCATCGGGCAACTTGCGTACGCGCAGGGGAAAGGCCACGTTCTCAAACACCGACAGATGTGGCCAGACCGCAAAGGCCTGAAACACCATACCGAAATTGCGCTTCTCGGGCGGCAGGTAGTACTTCTTCTCGCTCGAAGACAGCAGCTTGTCACCGACCCGGATTTCACCCTCATCGAGATCGTCGAAGCCGGCCACCATGCGCAGCGTGGTGGTCTTGCCGCAGCCCGACGGGCCGAGCATGGCAACGCACTCGCCTTTGGCAATATCCAGATTCAGACGGTCCACCGCCGCCACGCTGCCAAAGCGCTTGCCGACGTTCCTGAGTTCTATATAGGCCATGAGCGCGTTCTCATCAGGAATTGTTTTTGCCGGAAACCAGGCGCTTGATCAGCACTTCACCCAGCACGATGATGATCAGCGCGATACCGGCCAAAGCAGCGGAATAAACCGTTTCGCCATCTTCATTCAAGGTGTAGATCGCAACCCCGATGGTGCGCGTGGTTGGCCCGTACAGCAACACAGACACCGTGAGTTCCCGCAGCGCAGGCAGAAAGATCAGGAAGAAAGCCGCCACCATGCCCGGGCGCACCAGTGGAATGACAATGTCTTTCAGCGCCTGCCAGACGGTGGCACCGGAAGCCCGCGCCGCCTCCACCAGTGAATCGTGAACCTGCTCCAGCGCGGCGGAATTGGCCTTCAGCGAGAACGCCATGTAACGTGCAATATAGGCCAGCAGGATAATCCACACCGTGTTGTACAGGTTGACGCCAAACTTGCCGCTCCAGGCCAGAATAACTCCCAACGCGATCACCGAGCCCGGCACCGAAAACGGCAGCATGCCCAGAAACTCCAGCATGCCTTTGCCGCGCACCTTCATCTTGACGATGACGTAGGAGATGATCACGCCGGCAAACATGGTGATCAATGCGGCAGAGAAGCCCAGGCTGACGCTGTTCCAGATCGCGTCGCGCGTCAGGTCCCACTCGAACAGGATGTGGTGGTAGTTCGCCCACGTCAGGTTGGCAGCGGTAAACGGCAGGCCGTAGGTCTTGAGCGCGCCCACCAGAAAAATGGTCACGGTCGGCAGCACGATCGTGAACGCGATATAGGCCACGCAAAAAATGAACATGGGGACACGCCAGGCGCGCAGTTTCAGTTCGGTCGGCCGGAAACTCTTGCCGGCAATGATCTGGTAGCGACCTTTGCTCAGAATACGGTTCTGCAGCCACAGGATCAGCGCTGCCGTGAGCACCAGAACCGTGGCCAGCACGGTGGCTGAGCGGATCGAGTCAAAGCTGCCGGCGCTTTGGTGAATCTTTTCGTAAATCAGCGTCGGTATGTTGTAGATGCCGGTTTCCACACCCAATACCGCTACGGTGCCGAAATGCGCCATCGAATACAGCATGATCAGCAACGAACCCGACAGAATGGACGGCAACACCAGCGGAATGGTGATTCTCCGCGTGATCGTGAACAGGTCAGCGCCGGAAATGCGTGCCGATTCTTCCAGGGTCGGGTCCATGCGCTCCAGCGCGCCGCTGACCTGAATGAAGACAAAGGGGAACAGGTACATGGTCTCCACCAGGATGATGCCGGCGTAGGTGTAAATATCGAAGATGGGACCATCGAAGCCGAGCACATCAACAAAAAAACGATTGATGTAACCAGCGCGCGGCGACAGCAGCATCTTCCAGGCCAGCGCGCCAATAAAGGCCGGCAACATGAAGGGCACCAGAAACAGCAGTTTCATGGTTTTCTTGAAGGGCAGATCGGTGCGTGTCACCAACCATGCAAAGAAGGTGCCGACAATGGTTCCGGTGACCGTTACCCCGGCCGAGAGAACCAGCGAGTTGAGCAGAGCCTTGTAGGTCTGCGGGTGCCGCAAGACCTTGAGGACGTCGACCAGATTGAAGTGACCATTAACCCAGAAAGCGTTGAAAAATATCAGCAACATGGGAACGGCGACAACCACCACCAGAATGCCAACCGACAGGCCAAACAGTATCTGCGACGTGCCGAAACGGGAGCGTGAACTGGTGCTGACCATGAGCTAGACCCTGGCGCCCGAAGCCATGTCGCCGATAAACCACTGCACCGTTGCCAGACCGACACAGCACGATTCTCCCTCGACAAACAGCAGACCACGCTCCAGACACTCGTGGCTGGGCAGAGCAGCGCGGATCAAGGTACCGGCGATATCAATCAGGTAGTCAACCTGCGCACCCAGAAAGCTAGCGCGCCGCACAACGCCCGGCAAGCCTTCACCACTGCGCGAGAGCAGCACATCGCTGGGGCGAAAGCCGGCGCTGAGCTGGTCCGCCTGTTTGTCGGGCGCGGGGCCGATCCAGGCCGCGCTGGAGCCACCGATATAGAACGCAGCGCCATCGCGTCTGACCGGCAGAAAATTGGCGATACCCAGAAAACGAAAAACGAAATCGTCAGTCGGGTGTTCGTAAACTTCCTGCGGCGCGCCGATTTGCCGCAGCACGCCCTTGTCGTCCATCACCGCCAGCCGGTCCGAGATCCCTAGCGCAATTTCCTGATCGTGCGTCACGTAGAGAATCGTAATGCCGAGTTTGCGTTGCAAGGCCTTGATCTCGAAACGCATTTCCTCGCGCAGATTCGCATCAAGGTTGCTCAGCGGCTCATCGAGCAGCAGCAAGCGCGGCTCGGACACCAACGCCCGCGCCAATGCCACGCGTTGCTGCTGGCCACCCGAGAGCTGCGACGGCAAGCGCGCCTCCAGACCACCCAGCCCAACCAGATCAATGGCGCGGCGGCCGCGTTCCTGCAGAGCGGTGGCTGGTGTGTGCGCCAGTTTCAGCGGGTAGGACACGTTGTCAAACACGCTCATGTGTGGCCACACCGCGTAGTCCTGAAAAACCATGCCCAGGCCGCGTTTGTCAGGCGGCAGGGCCTGACCAGTCAAGGCGCTGGCAACCACTTCCCCACCAATCGCGATGCTGCCGCTGTCGGGCGACTCGAAGCCGGCGATCAGCCGCATCAGGACGGTCTTGCCGCAGCCCGACGGACCCAGCAGCGTGAAGCACTCGCCGTCCTGGATCTCCAGCGACAGGCTGGGCAGGACAGAGCGCCCCGCGTAGCTCTTGCTTACCCCCTCAATCCGGACACTCGCCACTGCCTAGATCACTTTTGCATGATGTCGGTGAACTTCTTGATGGTGGCCTCCTTCTCGGCCATGATCTGCTTGTAGTCAATCTTCATGGCGCGCTTCATGGCTTCATCCACCGGCGGCAGTTTGTAGCGATCCGGCACCTTGACGTCCGCGCGAACCGGCAGTGTTCCTTCGTTGGCAATGATTACCTGGCCGTCTTTGGACAGAACAAAGTCAACAAACTTCTTGGCCGCATCGACGTTCGGGCTGTTTCGAAAGACCGCGATCGGACTCGGAATGACCAGCATCTCGGGCGGAAAGACCAACGCCAGCGTCGCGCCCTTGTCTATCTTGTCCAGCGTGATGTAGTCCACTGCCAGACTGGCCACGAGATCGCCTGATGCAGTGTCATCGACCACCTGCCCCGAACCCTTGCCCATCTTGGCACCGTTGGCGCGCAGCGCTTCAAAGTAGGGCCAGCCAAAGGCCTTGGAAAGAACCGCCACGCTCATGTAAGCGGTACCCGACAGGGCCGGATTGGCGATGCCGTAGGCGCCCTTGAAAGCAGGCTTCTGCAGATCGGCCCAGGTCTTGGGCGCTTCCTTGATCAGTCGCGTGTTGTAGGCAATGCCTAGCGTCCCAAGGCGCACTGCGGTGAAAGATCCATCGTAATCGGGCAGCGGGTTGAGCAGGACCTTGATGTCCTGTGGGATATAGGGCAGCAGCATGCCCTGTGCCTTGAGCTGATAGAAATCGGGCACCTCGCTGGTCCACAGCACGTCGGCCATGATCTTGCCCGATTCACGCTCGGCGGCAATCTTGGCCATCAACTTGCCGGCGCCGGCAGACTGAAAATCGACCTTGACGTCGGGGTGCTTCTTGACAAAAGCGGTCTTCAGATCACCAATCATCGACTCCTTCATCGAGGTGTAGACAAACAGCTTTTGCTCCGCACTGACCGCAGTGGAAAAAAGCCCCAACAAGCTTGTCAGGAAACACAGAGAAAGGGTCTTGCAAAAACGCACAATCGTTCTCCTCAATAGTCAAAGTGAATGCCGATCAAGGCGCATTATGACGGCTCAACACTACGCAACTGGCGGCTTGACGGGTCTAAGTGCGTTGATGTTGAGTTGTCGCAATTGACGCAGCTTTTCTGCGATCCGGATCTCCAGCCCCCGCTCCACCGGACGGTAAAAGCCCGGCGACGTCATGCCGTCGGGCAAGTAGCTCTCGCCGGCGGCGAAACCGCCCTCCTCGTCATGCGCATAGCGATAGCCCTTGCCATAGTCGAGGTCTTTCATGAGCCGGGTCGGGGCGTTGCGCAAGTGCATCGGTACCGGTCGTGTGCCGTCGTCTTTGACAAAAGCCTTGACCTCTTTGAACGCTTTGTAAACCGCATTGGACTTGGCGGCCACGGCCAGATAGACCACGCATTCGGCCAGCGCCAGTTCACCCTCCGGACTGCCCAGGCGCTCAAAAACTTCGGTTGCATCCAGCGCCAGCCGCAGTGCCCTCGGGTCGGCCAGGCCAATGTCTTCGCTGGCCATGCGGATCAGGCGCCGCCCAAGGTAGCGCGGATCGACACCACCGTCGAGCATGCGAACCAGCCAGTACAGCGCTGCGTCGGGATCGGAGCCACGCACCGATTTGTGCAGGGCGGAGATCGTGTCATAGAACTGTTCGCCGCCCTTGTCATAGCGACGCATTCGCTCCCCCAGCACCTTGAGCAGCCAGGCATCGCTCACTTGGGTCAATTCTTGCTGCGTCGCCGCGACTGCCAGCGTCTCCAGCGTGTTGAGCAAGCGCCTGGCATCGCCGTCGGCGTAGGCCACCAGACGCTCGGCCGCCGCAGCTTCGATGTTGGGTAGGGCGTCCGCGGCCTGCGCCCGCTCGATGATCTGCATCAGGTCGGCATGCGATAAAGGCTGCAGCACGTAGACCGCTGCACGCGACAACAGAGCAGAGTTGACTTCAAACGAGGGGTTCTCGGTGGTGGCGCCGATGAAGGTGAAGAGGCCACTCTCCACGTGCGGCAGGAAAGCATCCTGCTGGCTCTTGTTGAAACGGTGCACCTCATCAACAAAGACGATGGTGCGCCGACCCTGCTCCTGCGCCAACAGCGCCTTCTCGACCGCTTCGCGAATGTCCTTCACGCCGCCCAGCACCGCCGCAATGCTGATGAACTGCGCGTCAAAAGCGTCCGCCATCAGGCGCGCAATGGTGGTCTTGCCGGTGCCTGGTGGTCCCCACAGAATGCAACTGTGCGGCTGGCCCGACTCAAAGGCAATACGCAAGGCCATACCTTCACCGAGCAGGTGCTGTTGGCCGATCACTTCAACCAGATTCTTGGGACGCAGCCGCTCGGCCAGCGGCTGATGATGGGATGGCATCGGGTTCATCAGTCTCTATTGTGGACTACTGAGCAGGCAGTGGGCAGCTGCGTGAAGCGGCGTGGTTCGCCGGCGCCAGCCGACCTCGTCACACGCAAGCGACGCCGCTCAGGGTTTGAGGGCAGTCGCCTCCGAAGCGCAGTTGCCAGTGGGCTTCAGACCCTTGGCGCGGGCGTCAGCCAGCTCTTTCGCAGCCTCATCGAACTGAGCGCGAAAGACGGGGTCTGCGTGCAGACGGGCAACTGCGGCGGCACCTATCACGCGGCCCTGATTCACATCGCTTTGCCAGTGCACGCCACAGACCACGCGACTCTGGCCGAATTCATAGCCGCGTTGGATCAACGCGTTTGCACGCTCCGGAGCCATCTCAGCCAGGATCAGGCCCCAGGCCCAGCCGAGGGCCGCATGGCCAGAAGGGTAGGAACCATCCTTGGCGAGCGCCACTTCTTCGGCAGGCGAACAGCTGGGCGTTTTGTTGGCGACAAACGGACGCGTGCGCTTGTAGTGATCCTTTGCTCCGTAGGTTGACAAGCCAGCATCCACCATCGAACGCCGCAACAGTATGGTGAGATGCGGTGTTGTGTCTGGCCCGATCGGCGCATCCACGGCACATGCAAAAGCATCAGCGGCTTTGGGAAAGCTGAGCACTGCATCATCGGCAGCCAGGACCCAGCGCGGCGTATTGCGCAGGAGAACGGTCGCATTGAACGCCTCCTCATCCGCAGCCTGAGCACTCGAGCCAGGCGCGGGCGGCGCCGGCAACAGCGCCAGACTGTCTGGAAGCACCTTGCGCGACAGGTAACCGGCGAGTATGCCGGGCCGCAACTCCGGCACATTCTTGGGGATGATGCTTTCGGCCTGACTGTCGCAGACAGCCAGCAGCACGACGCAGCACAAGACATTGGCGAGCTTTCGGTGCGGGATCTTCATGGAGTGCTCCTCGTTGGTACCAGAGTGCCGGGTACTTTGGAAGCATATGTCCGCTAGCTCACTGTGGTCTGTCGCCTCTGCGATAGCAAGCAACGCCGTGTGCTCGGTGACGCAAGACCAAACTGGTGGCAACAGCACCGATGCGCAAAGCGTCACTGCGCTGGCCGTCACACAGCCCAAGTTGCTGCCTCCACATGATCATGGACGGCCGTACCCTCCCCCACCCGGCGTTGAAATCTCGAACACGTCCCCCGCCTGCATCTCGGCCTGCCCGATATGTGCCAGCTCTTCCACCCGTCCATCGGCACGCAACACCCGATTCACACCCGGCTGCCCGGCCTGCCCGCCGGCCATGCCGAAGGAAGGATGAACACGGCCGTTGGAGAGAATACTGGCAGTCATGGGTTCCAGAAAACGGACGCGACGCACGCCGCCATTGCCGCCATGCCATTGGCCGGCGCCGCCGGATCCCTGGCGGATCTGGTAGCTATCCAAGCGCACCGGAAAGCGGAACTCCAACACCTCGGGGTCGGTCATGCGCGAATTGGTCATGTGGGTTTGCACGACGTCGGTGCCGTTGAAACCAGCGCCGGCACCCGAGCCACCGGAGATGGTCTCGTAGTACTGGTAGCGCGCATTGCCAAACGTGAAGTTGTTCATGGTGCACTGGCTGGCTGCCATTTCGCCCAGCGCGCCGTAAAGCGCGTTGGTGATGCAACTCGATGTTTCCACATTGCCCGCCACCACCGAGGCCGGCGGATTGGGATTGAGCATGCAGCCCTCGGGAATGATCACCGACAGAGGTTTGAGGCAACCGGCATTGAGCGGAATGTCGTCGTCCACCAGCGTGCGAAACACGTACAAAACCGCGGCCATGCAAACGGCTTTGGGTGCATTGAAGTTGTTGCTCTGCTGCACTGAAGTGCCGGTGAAGTCGATCACCGCACTGCGCTCTGCTGCATTGACACGGATCGACACCTGGATCTGCGCGCCGTTGTCCAGCGCCAAGGTGAAGCTGCCGTCTTTCAGCCGTGTGATGACGCGGCGCACCGACTCCTCGGCGTTGTCCTGCACATGGCGCATATAGGCTTGCACCATGTCGAGCCCAAAATGCTCGACCATCTTGCGCAGTTCCTGCACGCCTTTTTCATTGGCGGCAATCTGGGCCTTCAAGTCGGCCAGGTTCTGCTGCGGGTTGCGCGACGGGTATTCACCGCTTTGCAGCAACGCGATGATCTGGGCCTCCTGCAGCACGCCACGGTCCACCAGCTTCACGTTGTTGATCTGCACGCCCTCTTCTTCGATGCGCGTGGAAAACGGCGGCATGGAGCCCGGCGTGATACCACCGATGTCGGCGTGATGACCACGCGAGCCCACATAAAAAGTCGGCTTGCCGTCCAGATACACCGGCGTGATGACCGTGATGTCAGGCAGGTGCGTGCCGCCGTGATAGGGGTCGTTGAGCACATAAACATCGCCGGGATTCATGGTGCCGGCGTTCTCACGAATCACGGTCTTGATACTCTCGCCCATAGAACCCAGGTGCACCGGCATGTGCGGCGCGTTGGCAATCAGGTTGCCAGCCGCATCAAACAGCGCACAGCTGAAGTCAAGCCGTTCCTTGATATTGACCGAGTACGCCGTGTTCTGGAGTTGCAGCCCCATCTGCTCGGCAATGTTCATGAACAGGTTGTTGAAGACCTCCAGCAAGACCGGATCGACGCTGGTGCCGGCAGCGAATTTGACGCTGCGCGCTTCATGGCGCAGCAGCGAGAGGTGATCGAGCTCGGTCACACTGGCCTGCCAGCCGGGTTCGATCACGGTGGTTGCGTTCTGCTCGGCGATGATGGCCGGGCCCATCACGATGTCGCCTGGCCGCAGGTCTTCGCGCAGCAGCAGCGCAGCGTCGACCCAAAGACCGCCGCTGTACATGGCAACGGTCTCACGCACAGCGCCACAGGCCTGCAGATCGCGCGCAGTCTGCAGTGGCTGACGTGGCTCGGTCGGTGCATCGCCGGCCACCACTGCTTCGACGGACACCGCCTCCACCACCAGCGCTTTGCCCTGCATCAGAAACGAGAAGCGCTGCCGGTAGGCGGACTCAAAAGCAGCCTGAATTGATGCCACCACCACGTCGGGCGAGTCAGCTTCAAGCGGCGCGCAGGGCACCACCAGGGCAGCATCGCTGCCTTCGTAGCGCACATGGACACGCCGGTGCACAGCCAGCGCGCCCTGGCTCACCTGCTGGCGCAGCAGTTCGTCCTGTGCCTGCGTCGCCAACTGATCCAGCTGCGCCGCAATTTGCGGCAACGCTTGTTCGCCAAGTTTGAGTTCCACCGCCTGTTCCCGAATCACATTCTGGTCGGCCAGGCCCATGCCGTAGGCTGACAACACACCGGCCAGCGGGTGCACAAAGACCCTTGTGATGCCCAGTGCATCGGCCACCAGGCAGGCGTGCTGGCCACCGGCGCCGCCAAAGCACTGCAGCGTGTAGCGCGTCACGTCATAGCCGCGCGCCACCGAAATTTTCTTGATGGCGTTGGCCATCTGCTGCACGGCGATGCTGATAAAGCCTTCTGCCACATCCTCTGCAGCGCGACCGGTCTGCGCCGCCAGTGCTGCAAACTGTTCCCGCACCGCATCGCCGTCCAGCGCTTCGTTCGCCGCAGCGCCAAAGACCTTGGGGAAATAGCGCGGAACAATCTTGCCCACCATCACATTGGCATCGGTCACCGCCAACGGTCCACCACGGCGGTAACTGGCCGGCCCCGGATTGGCGCCGGCGCTCTGCGGCCCGACCCGAAAGCGCGAGCCGTCAAAGGCCAGAATCGAACCACCGCCGGCGGCCACGGTGTGAATGCTCATCATGGGCGCGCGCATGCGCACGCCAGCCACCTGGGTCTCGAACTCACGCTCAAACTCGCCTGCGTAATGCGAGACATCGGTGGAGGTACCTCCCATGTCAAAACCGATGACCTTTTCAATGCCGGCCATCGCCGCCGTGCGCGCCATGCCAACAATGCCACCAGCCGGGCCGCTCAGGATGGCGTCCTTGCCGGCGAAGGCGTGAGCGTCGGTCAGGCCACCGGAAGACTGCATGAAAAAGAGTTTGACGCCAGGCATTTCCTGCGCCACCTGCTGCACGTAGCGCTTGAGAATCGGCGACAGGTAGGCGTCGACCACGGTCGTGTCGCCACGACTCACCAGCTTCATCATAGGACTGGTCTCATGCGAGGTGCTGATCTGCGAAAAGCCGACCTCCGCCGCGATGCGCCGGGCAGCGACTTCGTGTGCCGTGTAACGGTAGCCGTGCATGAAAACAATCGCCACCGAACGCAGGCCGCTCTGGTACTGCGCACGCAGTTCTGCTTGCAGGTGCGCCTCGTCCAGCGCTTCGATCACATCACCATGCGCGCCACAGCGCTCCCGCGCCTCGACCACGGCGCTGTACAGCAACTCGGGCAGCACGATGTTGCGGTCAAAGATGCGGGGCCGGTTCTGGTATGCAATGCGCAGGGCGTCCCGAAAACCACGCGTTGTCACCAGGAGCGTCGGCTCGCCCTTGCGCTCCAGCAGCGCGTTGGTGGCCACGGTGGTGCCCATCTTCACGCAGGCCACCTGCTCGGGCGTGACCGCCATTCCGGCGTGCAAACCCAGCAGATGCCGGATGCCGGCCACTGCAGCGTCGCGGTACTGTTCCGGGTTCTCGCTCAGCAGTTTGTGCGTGACCAGCGTGCCATCCGGTCGGCGCCCCACCACGTCGGTGAAAGTGCCGCCTCGATCGATCCAGAACTGCCAGCGTTGGGGCGATTGGGGTTGCGTGCTCATGCGGCGGTTCTCCATCTTTTTTCTAACAAGGAAACAATGTGCTCGACACGTCTGCCAGTGGCCGCTGCAACGGCCCGAGCATAGGGTGGCATGTTGGTGCATTCCAGCACCAGCGTGGTGACTTCGGGGTGCGCTCTGACCAATGCCAGTGCAGCCACAACGACATCCTGCTCGGCCTGTCGCAAGTCCATCGTCGCCTCGTTGCCTAGCAGGCGGCGCTGAAACTCGCAGCCTGGCGCCACGCCACCCACCGGCGTTGCCGGGTCCGCGTCAACTCCCTCAAGTTGATGGGCGTCCAGAGCCAGCGCATCAATCGTCAGCACGGCGCAGCGCTCGCCAGACAACTCGGGTGAACTGAGCCAGAGCAGACTCGAACTGATGACAGGCGCCGTCACGGCAGCTTGCAATTCACGCTGGTAGCGCGCCAGAAAACCGCAACTGGTGCTGAGCAGGGTCGCACCCTGCTCCACCAGATTCAGCGCCGCAGTCACGAACGGTTGCAGTGCCAACGCAGCGCTTCCTCTAACCACTTTCTGCGGACTGGCGCCACGCACAGTCTGGTATCGCACCGGGATTTGCAGTTGCTCAAAAGTGACCGGATTGCCAATATCACCCGGTGGCCGCGGAAACCGCGTGTCCAGCATCAGGATGCCAAGAAATGACATTGTCTAAAGGCTCGCAGCGGAGCGCGCCGCCTGATCGTAAATGCCCGAGAGCAGGCGCAGCAGTCGCGCCAACTCGCCAATGTCGCGGTTCAGCGCATCGTCGGCGTTGAGCGCATTGATCAGACAGGATTCGCGGATCTCGCGATAACGCGCTACATAGCTGCGCCCCAGATCGGTCGCGGCGTAGGTCACCTCCTTGCCGCTTTTGCGGGATGCAACCACGGCCAAGTTCTGCAGCTTCTTGAGCGAGTAATTGATCAGGTGCGTGTCTTCCACGTTCATGATGAAACAGATGTCGGCCAGACGCTTGTCGCGCGCGCGGTGCGTCACGTGGTGCAACACCAGCACGTCCAGCGGTGTCAGGTCCTTCAGTCCGGCGCTGCTCATGCAGTGCGCAATCCAGCGGTGAAAGGCGTTGCCGGCCACGATCAGGCCGAACTCGAATTCGCTCATCTCGGCACTGCGCGGCGACACCAGATGCGCCGACGAGACGATGGGCGCTGCTTGCGCCACCCGCAGCGCATTCGATACCGGTAGCGCTGATTTTCTTGCCATGAACAAACTCCTGGTTGGCATCTTTGTTGCGTGAAACGGATTGTAGGCAGCACAACAACGATTTATCGACATTTTGTTGACATTTAGGGAAAACACCGAGGTCAAACGCGCTTAAGTCGACGCCGCATGCCTTACATTTAGGTACCCGCTTCGCCAACCAAATTCAACCGGAGTTTTTATGAAACGTCGTCTGTTCGCATTGAGCACCACCGCCGCCGCCATCACCATCGCCCTGATGAGTGGCAGCGCATCCGCCCAAACCAGGTGGGATTTCCCAACCGCCTATCCGGCCAACAATTTCCACACAGAAAATATCGCGCAGTTTGCTGGCGACGTCGAAAAAGCCACTGGTGGCAAACTCAAGATCACGGTGCACGCCAATGCCTCGCTGTTCAAGGCAACCGAAATCAAACGCGCGGTGCAAGGTGGTCAAGCGCAGATCGGCGAAGTGCTGCTGGTGAACTTCGAAAATGAAAATCCGATTTATGGTGCCGACGGTATTCCGTTTCTGGCCACCAGTTTTGCTGACAGCTTCAAGCTGTATCAGGCACAAAAACCGATACTTGAGAAACTGCTGGGTGCCCAAGGCATCAAGTTGCTTTACACCGTGGCATGGCCACCGCAAGGCCTGTACGTGAAGAAGGAAATTTCTTCGGTCGCTGATATGCGCGGCGTCAAGTGGCGCGCCTACAGCCCGGCCACCTCAACTATCGCGTCCCTGATCGGCGCCCAGCCCGTCACGATCCAGGCCGCCGAAGTCAGCCAGGCTTTTGCCACGGGTGTCGTCGACAGCATGATGAGTTCAGGCTCCACCGGCTACGACAGCAAGATCTATGAATCGGTCAAGTACTGGTATGACACGCAGGCCTGGCTGCCCAAGAACGCCATCCTCGTGAACCTGAAGGCCTTCAACGCGCTGGACCCTGCCACACAGGCTGCCGTGACCAAAGCGGCCGCCGAGGCTGAGACCCGTGGCTGGAAACTCAGCGCCGAGAAGAACGAGTGGTACAAGACGGAACTCGCCAAGAAGGGCATGAAGATTCTGCCGCCCAGCGCCAAACTGGCATCTGATCTGAAACAGGTCGGCACCATCATGCTGGCCGACTGGGAAAAGAAGGCTGGCGCCGACGGCCAGACCGTGATCAGCGCTTTTCGCAAGAAATAAGTGCAATCCCCCATGCGCAGCGCGCTGAACAAACTCTACGACGCTGCCGCCTGGGCTGCTGCGCTGATGATGATCGGCACACTGCTCATGGTGGTGCTGGGTATGGTGGACCGCTACGTCACGATCAACTTTCGCGGCACCGACATGTACGCCGGCTACTGCATGGCCTCGGCCGGCTTTCTGGCCTTGGCGCATACGCTCAAGAAGAACGAACACATCCGGGTGACGCTGCTTATCAACTCGGTGCCGCCAGTTGCCAAGAGAGTGCTTGAGTTGTGGAGCCTGACAGCGGCGGTACTGCTGTCAGGTCTATTCTGCTTCTATGCGATCAAACTGTCCTACCAGTCCTGGGACTTTCATGACATCTCGACCGGCAACGACGCGACCCCCCTGTGGCTGCCGCAGATCGGCATGGCCGCTGGAGCCTTGGTTTTGCTGATCGCCTTTATCGACGAACTGGTGCTGGAGTGGCGCGGCGAGCGCGTCACACAAGACACCGAAGAAGCTTTGCACAACGAATAAGAACAGGCAGAAACTTCATGAGTGAACTCGGTATTACCGCGCTGCTGATCGGCTCGCTGTTCCTGATTCTGGGCAGCGGCGTCTGGATTGGGCTGACGCTCACCGGCGTCGCCTGGATTGCCATGGAACTGTTCTCCAGCCGGCCAGCCGGTGAGGCGATGGCGCTGACAATCTGGGGCTCCTCAAGTAGCTGGACCCTGACGGCCCTGCCGCTGTTCATCTGGATGGGCGAAATCCTGTTCCGCACCAAACTCAGCGAGAGCATGTTCAAGGGCCTGGCGCCCTGGGTCAACTGGCTGCCGGGCCGTCTGCTGCACACCAATGTGATTGGTTGCACAATTTTTGCCGCCGTCTCAGGCTCCAGCGCCGCCACCTGCGCCACCATTGGCAAGATGACACTGCCGGAGCTGACGCGCCGTGGTTACCCACAGGATCAGATCATTGGCTCGCTGGCCGGCGCCGGCACGCTGGGTCTGCTGATCCCGCCCTCCATCATCATGATCGTTTACGGCGTCAGTGCCGAGGTCTCGATCTCGCAACTGTTTGTCGCTGGTATTTTGCCGGGCCTGCTGCTGGCCTCCTTGTTCAGCGGTTACATCATCTTCTGGTCGCTGCGTCATCCGGACAAGATTCCGCCCACCACCGAAACCTTCACCATGGCGCAAAGGCTTTACGAGTCACGGCATCTGATCCCCGTGGTCGGCCTGATCAGCGCCGTGCTGGGCAGTATTTACGCCGGTGTTGCGACTGCCACCGAAGCCGCTGCGGTGGGCGTCCTCGGGTCCTTTGCGCTTTCGGCACTGCAGGGGTCATTGAGTTGGTCCAACTTCAAGGAAGCGCTGATGGGCGCCACGCGCCTGTACTGCATGATCGCGCTGATCCTGGCGGGCGCTGCTTTCCTGACGCTCAGCATGGGCTACATCGGCTTACCACGGCATTTGGCCGAGTATGTTTCGTCGCTCGGCTTGAGTCCCTTTATGCTGATCCTGGCGCTGACGGTGTTCTACGCCATTCTGGGCTGTTTTCTGGACGGCATCTCGATGGTGGTGCTGACCATGGGCGTGTTGCTGCCTACCGTGCAGGCAGCCAACATTGACACGCTATGGTTCGGCATCTTCATCGTGATCGTGGTCGAGATGGCGCAGATCACGCCGCCCGTGGGCTTCAACCTGTTTGTGCTGCAAGGCATGACCAAGAAGGAAATCACCTACATCGCCCGCGTGACCCTGCCCTTCTTCTTCCTGATGTGCGTGATGGTGCTGCTGCTCTGGTTTTTTCCACAGATGGCAACCTGGCTGCCAAGCAAGATGTAGCCAGGCAATGGTCGCCGTTATGATGGCGCCATCATGATTTCCGTCTTTGCCATTTGCCTCGGCGCCAGCCTCGGCGCGCTGCTGCGCTGGGGTCTCGGGCTCTGGCTCAACCCCGGCGCCGTCATACCGCTAGGCACGCTTGCTGCCAATCTGATTGGCGGCTATCTGGTGGGTGTTTGCGTCGCCGTATTTCAGGGCCTGCCCGATCTGGATCCGGTCTGGCGTCTGGCGCTGGTGACCGGATTTCTGGGCGCGCTCACCACCTTCTCCAGTTTTTCGGCCGAAGTGGTTGGCATGCTGGGGCAGCAACGCTACGCCCTGGCCTTCGGCACCGCCGCGCTGCATCTGTTTGGCTCGCTGCTGCTGACGGTGGCGGGGATTCAGAGCGTGACGCTGTTTGCGGCGTCACGATCGTGACTTACAACTCGAATCGAATCCCCTGCGCCAGCGGCAGCGTGCTGCCGTAGTTGATGGTGTTGGTGGCCCGGCGCATATAGGCTTTCCAGGCGTCGGAGCCGGATTCACGGCCACCGCCGGTTTCCTTCTCGCCGCCAAAAGCGCCACCGATCTCAGCACCACTGGTGCCGATGTTGACGTTGGCTATACCGCAGTCGGAGCCGCGTGCTGAGGTAAAGATTTCTGCCTCGCGCAGGTCCTGCGTAAAGACCGCAGACGACAAGCCGTGGCTGACCGCGTTGTTGATCGCGATGGCCTCATCAAAACTGTCGTAGGGCACCACGTACAGAATCGGTGCAAAGGTTTCCTGCAACATCGGCCCGGTCTGCGTGGCCAACTCAACGATGGCCGGGCGCACGTAGAACGCCGCTGTATTTCCCACCGTGACACGTGCACCAAAGTGCACCGTCGCACCGGCCTGGCGTGCACGATCCAGCGCCTGTTGCATGGCCTCAAAGGCGCGCTGGTCAATCAAGGGCCCCACCAGCGTGCCAGCGGCCAGCGGATCACCGACAGGAAGGCGCTCGAAGACACGTACCAGGGCCGCCACCAACTCCGCGTAGATCGAGCGGTGCACGATCAGGCGGCGCAAGCTTGTGCAGCGCTGTCCGGCGGTTCCCGCCGCTGAGAATGCCACACCTCGGACCACCAGTTCCAGATTGGCCGAGGGGCAGACTATTGCCGCGTTGTTGCCACCGAGTTCCAGCAGCGATCGCTTGAACAGCGCGGCGCAGGCCACACCAACGGCGCGCCCCATGGCGGTGGAACCAGTGGCACTGACCAGTTTCACCGCCGGATGCGAGACCAGCGCCTCGCCCACGGCGCGCTCGCCAATAAGCAGTTCGGCCAGACCAAGCGGATCGATCCCCTGCTCGCTCGCGGTTTTGAGCAGCAAGCCTGAGAGCGCCAGCGCAGACAAAGGCGCTTTCTCCGACGGCTTCCAGACCAGCGTGTTGCCACAGACCAGCGCCAGCGCCGCATTCCAGGCATAGACCGCCATCGGAAAATTGAAGGCCGAGATGATGCCAACCACACCCAGCGGATGCCAGGTCTCCAGCAACTTGTGCTCGGGCCGCTCACTGGCAATGCTCAGACCGTAAAGCTGGCGCGACAGGCCCACGGCAAACTCGCAGATGTCCACCACTTCCTGCACCTCACCGAGCCCCTCCTGCACGATCTTGCCGGTCTCCAGCGAGATCAAGCGCCCCAGTGGCTCCTTGTGGCGACGCACCGCTTCGCCAAAGGCACGCACCAGCTCACCACGCTTGGGCGCCGGCACCTCGCGCCAGCTCAGGCTGCGTGCCTGCGCGCGCGCGATGGCAGCGCCAACCTGCGCCTCGCTGCTGATCGCCACCCGCGCCAGGGGACTGCCATCGATCGGCGTGCGGACCTCCAGGCCGTCCGCGCTGTCAGGCGGTGGAGGCAGGCCCAGGGTCTTGAAGAGGTTTTGCACATCAGTGCCATGCGACATAGTGACTTCCAATCAAGAACCGGCGCTGGATGACGCCAAAGCCTTTACGCAAACCCGTGCGCGACCCTGCTCTCCTGCTCCTGCACCTTGAACTGATTGAAGCGCGGCAGGAACTTGTCCCAGTCGATGATGTGGCTGTCGAGTTCGGGGCCGTCAACACAGGCGTGCTTGCGCACCATCTTGCCGGCAATCGTTACCGGCACCATGCAGGCGCCGCACATGCCGGTGGCGTCCACCATGATCGAGTTCAGGCTGGCCACGGTTTTCACACCGTATGGCTTGGTCAAATCGCTCACGGCACGCATCATCAGCGGCGGGCCGATGGTGACCACTTCGGCTATTCTGCGGCCCTTGCTCGTCATGTTGTCCTTCAGCATGGCTTCCAGCGGCGTCGTGACAAAACCCTTCTCGCCAAAGCTGCCATCGTTGCTGGTGTAGATGACGTCAAGCTGATCGCCGAACTCGGCTTTCAGTGCCGCAACGCGCTCTCCGTCCTTGACCCAGAACAGCAGATCGGAATTGCGGAAACCCGCAATCAGCGTCACGTGGTTGCCCAGGCGCAGATGCGCACGCATGATGGGGTAGACCGGCGGCAAGCCCAGACCACCCGCAGTGAAGACCACCGTCTGCTGGCCTTCATAGCGATGCAGCGCGCTGGGCAGGCCCAGTGGCCCGGCGATACCGGTAAACGAGTCACCGACCGCCATCTTGTTGATGGCAATGCTGCTGCTGCCCATGGCTTGCACCACCAGGCAGATCGTGCCCTTGCTGGCGTCCCAGTCAGCCAGTGTGAGCGGAATCAGTTCGCCCTTTTCCCAAGGCAAGACCCGCACAAACTGTCCGGCTTGGGCTGACTTGGCGACCAGCGGCGAGTGAACGATGAACTCGACGATGCCATCGGCCAGTTCGATTTTTTCCAGAATGGTCTGCGGCGCGGCACCCAGACCGGTGTAGTACTGCGCACCGCGGACCATGGTGCGAATCTCGCTCGCGGTCAGGTTGATGTCACCGACAATTTCACGTGCTGCTGCCTGGCCGTCACCAGCCGCGCGAATGGCGGTAGAACCACCGCGAGTCGCATCGCCGCCAGAGTAGACGCCTGCCAGCGAGGTTTGCTGCGAGCCGTCCGGCACATCGATCGTGCCCCACTTGGTGGTCTTGAGGCTCGGTTCCGATTCGCGGATGATGGGGTTCGGTGTGTTGCCCAGCGCCATGATGACCAGGTCTACTTCCATGGACTCGATCTTGCCGGTGCTCACCGGGCTGCGCCGGCCACTGGCGTCGGGTTCGCCCAGAGCGATCACGTCGAGCTGCGCATGCGTCACAAAGTGGGTCTTGTCGTCACCCAGAAACTCATTGGGGGCGCGCAACTCCATCAGCTTGATGCCTTCTTCCAGCGCATGATGCAGCTCTTCCACGCGCACCGGCATTTCGGATTGCGTGCGACGGTAAACAATCGTCACATCGCCGCCGAGCCGGCGCGAGGTACGGGCCGCGTCCATCGCCGTGTTGCCACCACCAATCACAATGACGCGCTTGCCACGGGTCTCGGGCAGCGGCGTTTCGTAGTCCTTGTGCAGGCCCTGCATCAGGTTCACCCGGGTCAGGAACTCGTTGGCCGACATGACGTTAAGCAGGTGCTCGCCCGCCACGTTCATGAAGCGCGGCAAACCGGCGCCGGTGCCGATAAAAACTTTCCAGAAGCCGGCCTTCTTCAGGTCTTCGATGGTGGCGGTCTTGCCGACCACAAAGTTGGCAACAAACTTGCCACCCAGCAGCTTGATCTTGCCAACCACATCGTCGATCAATTCATTGGGCAGCCGGAACTCGGGGATGCCGTAACGCAGCACACCACCGAGCGCATGAAAGGCTTCAAACACCGTTACCGGGAAGCCCTCGGAGGCCAGCAGATAGGCGTTGATCAGACCCGCGGGCCCGGAGCCCACCACCGCCACTGGCGGCTTGTCGGCCTTGGCCCAGGGGTCGGGAAAGTTGGCAAAGCGCGCCGCAATACCTTCGGCATTAACCATTTTTTCGCGCTGCGGCAGATACCATTCGATCTGGCCGATCTCGATCGGCAACTTCTTGTGCTTGCAGACACCCTGGCACTGCAATTCCTGCGGGCAGACGCGCCCTGTCACATTGGGCAGTGGATTGCAGTTTTCGATCAGTTCCATCGCCTCGCGAAAACGCCCGGTACCCAGCAACTCCAGCATTTCCGGTATATGAATCTTGACCGGGCAACCGCCCTTGGGTTCGAACTTGCCTGCCACGTGAACGCCGACTTCGCAGGGTTTGTCCTTGCACTGCTTGTCGCGCAGCGCCTCCAGCCAGACAAACATCTCGACCTCGCGCCCGCTGTAGCCCAGATTCATGTAACCCAGATAGCCCTGGTTGACCAGACCGAAGTCATGTGAGCGTTCCTCGGCATCGCGCATATAGGGCGGAATGGAGCGCTCCACCGGCCAGTTGAACGACAGGCCCTTGAACATCGGATAGCGCTCCGACAGATGGAGTTCAATGGCGCGTATGAACTTGCGCTTGAGCCGCAGCGGCACGTTCCAGACAAAGCGCATCAAGACCTTGCTGGCGTCGTCGTCGCGCAGCAGCAGGCCCCACATGGTGCGGATGAACTCCGCACTGAGCTCTTCCTGCTGAAACTCCCACACCATGGCGTTGGTGCCGTCGGCAATGAACATATCGCGAAAGGCCTGCGGCTCGCTCAGCAGGCGTCGGCGCAACAGGTTGAGCTGCTGGTGGAAGTTCTCGACTTCCGGCGTTTGCTCGAGCGCGTCAAGCTGCGAGCGTGTGCTCGCTATCGTGCTGCTGGCCTGCAGGTAGCGCTGCAGATCCTCACCACTGCGGGGGGACAGGTTTTCGCTGCTCATCGAATGATCTCCGAATCACAATTGGCAACCACGCGCGCAATGCGGCTCTTCAGTTCAGCGGTGACCTTGACCTTGGCCAAAGCACCCGGAATCAGTTGCGCCACATCCTTGCTCTCACCGTCGACCACAACACGCGTCTTCTCGAACAGTTCCGGCAAATCCTGGTAGCAGGTCTTGCAGTCGGTGCACTTCACCTGGTCGGCAACGTCGTAAGTCACCAGCGCATCCGCCACGGCCGTGGCCGCGCCGGCAGGAGCAGCGGCGCCGGCCACCGGCGTGATGGGAATCGTGCGCGCGGCAGCCACCGGCGCTTTGCTGGAGGCAGCGAGCTCCGACATAGCACGGGCAAAGGTATCAAGCGAGGAGTCGCGCAGGGTCACCGAATTCTGGTACTGCGCTTGCAAGGACTCGATGTCGGCGCGGTGACTCTCGTCGAGTTTGGCCACATGCTGACCATCGAGGAACTGCAGCAGATGCCAGTACTTGCGACGCTCTTCGACCAGCGCCACGATGGCTTGGGTCACTTCAATTTTCTGCAGGCGCTTCTTCGCGTCGGTGGACCAGATGAAGGGCTTGATGCCCTGCCGATCATCCTTGGCCAAGTCAACGTAGGCCTCCACCGGCATCGCGTTGACCTCGTCCGCGCCCAGCTTGTGGAACTGCTTCTTGAAGCGGATTTCACCCAGCGCAAAGTGCGCCGGTGTCAGCGCCGTGCTCAAGAGCTTGAGCTGGCCCGCATCGTCAATGTATTCCAGCGTACTGCTGGCCCAGGTCTTCTCGGGTTCCGGGTTGCCTTCAAGTGAGAACCAGTCGTGCAGGTTGCTGCCACGGCGCGGGTCATGCACAAACACCGGATTCATGCGGCTCTGCACTGCCAGACGCGAGCGCTCGGATGAGGCTGCATCGCCAATGCCGTGCTCACCCTGACACGGCGTGTAGACGTCCATCAACGCCGGGCCATCGGTGTAGGTGAGGCACTCCATGGTGTTCTTCAAAAAGTGTCCCTGCAGCGAAGTGCTGGTGGCGCAGACGAACACATTGGAATGGAAGGCCGCTATCAGGCCGAGTTCCTTGCGCGACTCCTGCTTGCCGCTGGCCGCACTGCCATAGCGCGCCAGATCGGAGTCCTGCCCGATGAAGCTCGATGTCGAAGCCTGCCCGCCGGTATTGGAATACGAGCCGGTATTGAGCACCAGCACCTTGAGCGGCGTGCCGCTCATCAGGATGCGCGAGAGTGCGCCAAAACCGATATCGTAGGTGGCACCGTCGCCACCGACCGTGATCACCGTGGGCATCAGGCCCAGTTCGGCCACACTGAACTGCTCCCAGGACAGCATGCGCAGGGCCTGCTCATGCGTCTTGGCGTCGTAGGCGTCGGCCAGCTCCAGCCGGGCCACACGCTGCGCGCGCACATCGGCTACGGTCTGCGCAGCAATACCCTCGAAGATGCCCTTGGCGAGAGGCTGCGCGTCCTGGAACAGGCTGTTGACCCAGGGATCGTTGTAGCAGTTGAACGGGAAAGTGGACGCGTAAACGCTGCTGCAGCCGGTGGAGTTGGCCACAACAGCACCGGACGGGCCGTTGCCGCTGGGGCCGCTCTCGAACACATAGAGGCGCTTCTCCAAGGTATCGATCAGTGCGCCAAGGCGCTGTGCCCGCTCGGCGTCGGTGCCGGCAACGGCCGCCTGTTTGGCGCCAAGGTCGGCAATCAGGGCTTCGAGTTCATGAATGTGGTCGCGCTGGCGTTTGCTGGTGATGGCCTGGTTGGTAGCCATGACCAGCCGGATGGCCGTCACTTCGCCGCAGCCGCGGCAAGCACCATGACCGCCGGTGGTGGAATAGTAGTTGGAAGGGTCCAGCAGCAGACGTTTGATTTCGCCGTCGGGCTTGATGGCACCGTCGACAAAGCGCGCTGGTGTGTGGGGCAGTTTGCCCATGAAATCAAAGCGCTGCTGCACGGTTTGCAGTACAGCCGCGTCCTGATCGCGCGCCACCAAAGCGCCCGGACCACAAACCTCGATGCACTCCAGGCAACCGGTGCACTTCCAGGGGTCTATGTTGGCCGCGAACAATCCGCCACTGCCAGCCTTGGCCTTTTCCATGGCGTCAAAGAAGGGCCGTGTGCGCGCCACTGCGTACAGCGCCAGCACGTCAATCAGCTTGTTGACATTGCGCAGCAGGGTCACGTTGTCGGTTTCCAGATGCGTCGCGGCATCGGCCAGCAGCTCGTGCAAGGCTCGTGCCTCCTTGCTCTGGCGATAACTCTCACGCACCGCTTCGGACAGAGCGTAGGCGTGACCACGCATCGCCTCGGCCTGCGTCGCCGTGATGTCGAGTTCCGTGATGCCGCCCAGCAGCAAGTCGTGAATCTCGTGCACCACATTCGGAATGGCGGCGTCCGGGCAGACCAGCGCGCATTCCATGCAACCAGTGCACAGCTCGGGCTTGAACTCCGGCACAGTGCGCCGGAACAGCCCCTTGTCTTTGGCACCTGCGCTGCCCGCCGGCATGAACAGGCCCGTGCCTGGCAAAACCGGAGCTTCCCCCAAGGCGCCCTCGCGGAACGGTTTGAGCACCATGTCGTCGTAGTACTCGGCGTCGAACATGCCGGCGCAGCCCGACGGGCCGGCGCTCTGGCACTGCGCGGCCGATTGCGACACGCTGTAGATCGGAATCGTGGCCGGCCGGCTCTCGATGCTGGTGAAGGCCGGCAGGTCGTAATCGACCTTTTGCGTGGCCTCGATGCCCTCGCGGATCACAGCCATATTGCCATCGGTCACGGCGCCGCCCTTGCCGCCGAATTTCTTCGAAATCTGCTGCCGCACTTTCTCCAGAATCGTCGCCGCATCGGCACCAGCTGACACCTGGTGCACGTGGCCGGAGACGGCGCCGATAAAGGCGATGCCCATCATGCGGGTGGCCAGTTCCGGTGTCGGCGCATTCTTCTTGGCCACAGCAAAAGCGTCGATGATGAAGAAGCGAATTTTCCTGTCGCGGATGGTCTGGCGCGCCTTGACCGGCAGCTCTGCCCAGACCTCTTCGGCGCTGGCGTTGGACTGCAGGATGAAGGTACCGCCCGCCACGAGCCCGAGCAGCGGATTGGTGTGGCTGAAGACCTTGTGGTCGGGCGCAATGACGACCTCAACGTCTTCCAGTTCGGCGTTGGTGATCTTGACCGGTTCCGGACTCAGCGTGATGTAGTAATTGGTAGGCGCGCCGCTCTTCTCGGATCCATACTTGGGTGCCGATTTGGAGTGCATACCGAGCACGCCGGCCAGGATGTCGGTCAGCAATTTGCCCGAGGCAATCGTGCCGTAGCCACCGATGGAATGAAAGCGCACGCGAAAGCCCGCGTCCGGCAGCAGCTTGGGATTGGGCTGCGTCTGCAGCGCCATCGGCTCGGTTTCGGGATAGGCGGTCTTCAGTCGCTGCAGCATTTCGGAGACGCGCGGTGTCGCCGTATCAGAGAAGAACTGGGAACCCAGATAAATCAGCGGCACCAGCTTGCCGTCTTCCATGTTCTTGAAGGCGGCGATCAGATGGCGCGGTTGCAGGTCGTGCCCGCCCAAGCCAAAGATGGCAGTGGTCAGCATCGGGCTCTGGGCGAGCGCCGGGATGCCGGCGTGGCGCATCTGGCTGGCGTTCTCGCCCGCCTTGAACAGGGCCTGCGTGACAAAGCTGGTGAGCGCGGTCTGGTCCGAGCGCTCCAGCACGGTCACTGCCTTCTTGCCCTTGAGCGCCTCCACCAGTTCGGCCTCCGGGAACGGTTGCAGCAGCTTGATGGCCACCAGGCCGACCTTTTTTCCCTGTCGGCGCAGGTGACTCACCACCGCTTCCACGTCATCCGTGACCGAGCCCAAGCCCACCATCACGTAATCGGCGTCCTCGCACATGAAGGTCTGCACCGGGCTGTACTTGCGCCCACTCAACTCGGCGTACTCAGTCATTGCCTGACGCACGATGGCCGGCACAGCGACAACAAAATGGGTGCGGTGATCGACCGCTCCAGCCTGAAAATCGGGCTGGTTCTGAACCGCACCGGTGAGACCCGGATTGTTCACATCGACCAGCGCCGGTACCAGTTGACGCGTGCCTTTCTCGAAGGCGTTGAGCCACTGGCGCTTCCAGGCGCCGTGCAGTTCTTCAGGCAGCCAGTCCAGCGTCTTGGCAACCAGCTTGCAAGCGTTGTCGGACTCGACGTTGACAGCGTTGCTGATCAAATAGGCTTGCAGCTTGGCGAACTTGTCTGGTGTCAGGTCGGCCTGACGCCGAACCAGGTATTGCTGCAACTGCACCACCCTGCCCTTGGCACCGTACAGCATCTCCTGCGCCAGAGTCGGCGCCTTGATGCGCCCGGCCGGGTCACCCAGGTACTCACGCAGCAAAGCCGGCTCGGGCATCAGCGCCTCGCTCATCATGTGGCTGGTGGCAAAACCGTCCATGGCGTTGGCCACCGGAATCAGCGACAGCGATGCGACGCGGTAGGAAATGGCCGCCAGATCGGCCGCTTCCTGCGGGTTGGAACCAAACAGAATCGTATACCCGGAAGACAGCAGCGAATACACGTCGTCATGCCCGGCCATCACGTTGAGCGAATGCTTCGAGACCACACGCGCGGCCACCTGCAGCACAAAGCCGCCGACCTTCTTGCCCACGGTGACGTAATGCGATTCGAGCGCGTACAGGATGCCCTGGCTTGATGAGGCGTTAGAGATGAACTGGCCCCCGGTCAGTGCCGCACCGAGCGCGCCGCTCTGCGCCGAATGCTCACCTTCGGGTTCAAAAAAGAACGGATGCTTGCCGAAGACATTGACGCCGCCCTCGGCACGAAATGCTTCGTAGATTTCGGCGATCTCGGTGGAGGGTGTAATCGGGTAGCCGATCACGCCGCCACAAACCTGGCTCATGACGTAGGCGACTGCGCCGTTGCCATGGATCACGTTGGGGATGCCGGGGTACTTCGTTGTCTTGGCTTTCATAATTCTGCGTCCATGAGTTAACGGTTAATCGCAAGGCCCACCCTGGATGAACTCATAGCCCGGTCGAACACTTTCCGGCCGAAGACAGCTAAGCGGAAAAACACTCACCCCAAATGGGAAAACGAGAGGCTAGGCTCCTCGCATATTTTGGCGAATGAATAGTAGCACCACTATGTGATAAAAAAGCCGCTGCACATGCTATCTATTGACGTGCATCAAGCCTTCAACGACATCCCACGGCACAAGCCCGCATAACAGCGGCTGTCAAGCCTGAACGGTGATAATCCTGTCGAAACCGCTAATCTTGATGACTTCCAGAATCGCCGGCTTCGGCGCAGTCAGAACCAGTTTTCCGCCTCTGGCTTTTGCGGCTTTCGCAACAACCAGCAAGACGCGCAGCCCGGCGCTGCTGACATAGTCGAGCTCCGACAAATCCATAGTGATCGAATTGACATCGTCAACCAGCAAAGCCAGCAAAGCTTTTTCGGCGGCACCTGCGGTGGCGGTATCCAGACGGCCGGTGGACTTGTAGGTAACGCTAGTGTTCATGTTACGAAATCTTGCTAATAGATGTGCTCATGTTATAGCAGTTTTATCGGAGCCCGCTGAGATGGACGCTATAGAATTTAAGAATGTCAGGGAAACTCACACTCGAAGGCGACGCAGACATGGCCCATCTGGCAGTGCTGCTGGATGACGTCGAGAGTTTTAGTCAGAGCCAGAATTGGCCCGCGGATGTGGCGGCGCAAGTGCGCCTGGCACTGGAAGAGGTTATCGTCAATGTCATGTCTTATGGATCGCTCGGGCAGGACGCGCCGCACTTGAAGATTGATCTGACACAAAAGGAATCGCAGCTCCAGATAGAGGTCGCCGACAACGGAATTGCCTTCGACCCCCTTCAGATCGCGCCGCCCAAGCTGGATGCCGCGCTGGAAGAAAGGGAAATCGGGGGCTTGGGAATTTTTCTGGTTTTCCAACTGATGGACAGCGTCAGCTACCAGCGCAGGGGCGATTGGAACCTGCTGTCAATGAGCAAGTCGCTGCTTTGACCGCTGGCCAATCCGCAGCAGCTAAAGGTCTATTTCAAGGCCGTCGTAGGCCGTTACGACCGCCAGTTCAGCGTCACTGCGGGTGAGCGCTTCGAGTCGGCGCGACTGGTCCAGAACACCGGCAATTTTGGCATCGTCATAGGCCGGCTCGTGGTGAAACATGCAAAGGCGCCTGGCCTTGGCGGCCTGGCACAGTTCGATCCCCACCATGTTGCTGGAATGCCCCCAGTCGGCGCGCACCGAAACGGCATCGGCCAATGAGTACATGGCATCGAACACCACCAGATCCGCGTCGCGAAAAAAGTCGATATACGGGTCCAGCGCCATCTGGTTGTCGAGCTTGTGCTCTGAATCCGTCGAGTAAACCATGGCCTTGCCATGGCGCTCGAAACGCCAACCGAACGAGTCACCCGAATGAAGCTGCAGCAGCGCCGCTACCGAGTAACCAGCGATTTCATAGTGCTGTCCCGGCCGCAACAGGTCGAACTCGATTTGTGCCGACAGGGCGTCAAACTCGACGGGAAAACACGGCGGTGATTGCTGCCGCCGAAAAGCCAGTTCAGCCTGGGCATGGCAGGTATGGATGACGATACGATTGCCAGGTATGTATACCGGGGTAAAGAAAGGGAAGCCCATGATATGGTCCCAATGCAGGTGGGACATGAAAACATGGTAGGTCTGCGGCGAACCGGGCGGGAACTGCCGCAAATAGTCAACCCCCAGGGGCCGAGCACCCGAACCGAAATCCAGGAACACATGACCTGCTCCCTCCGACTCCAGCTGCACGCAACTGGAGTGACCACCATACGTGCCTCTGATTTCAAAAGGCAGTTGGGAGTCAACAAACGCCTCCACGTCTTGCCTTCGATTCAAGCCCTGATCTATCGCCGCATTGAGCGCTGCCACCACTTTCGCGCGAGTTTGCTCAGCGGTCAGCGAGATCGGAATAGACCCCCGGGTACCCCAGAAACGGACCTTCATGGCAAAGCCTTTCTCATTTAATGTGGTGCGGGCCCCAGGCGCGCAGCAAGCTGCGCCCTGGTCCATTGCATCAAGCGGGTCAAAGGGTAGCAAAAAAGGAAAAAACAAACACAGGCGTACAAATAGACCGGAAACATCAGGCGAGTATTGCCGGTGGCATTGATGACCGTGTTGCAACGGCTGACCAACTCACTCACACCAATGATCGAAGCGGTGCTGGAGGCGATCACAATGATCAACATGTAACTCGTCCAGTTGGGTAGAAAGAGGAGCGCTGCTGCATGATCTCCCTTGCGCCAATCATGCAAGGTTGTGGTCAGATTGTCAGAGGTAAACCCAATCACTGCCATGGCCAGGGCCAGCGATGCGTTCAGCCAGCCCGGAAAGCCGAGCGTGATCGAGGTGCCGGGCAAGACAAATTCGCTGGGCAACATGAAGACCAGGTAAAACTGGAAAACAATGGTGGGCACATTGCGCGTGAGCTCGGTCAGCAGCAAACTGGTCTTCACGCGCCGCGGACGACTGGACAGTCTGAGCAGAGCCAGTCCCCAACCCAGCCCCGTTCCGATGACCATCGCGAGCGATGCAATCAGGATGTTCAGGCTGAAGCCCGTCAGCAGGAAAGGCGTCCAGGTGATCAACTCTCGCAGCACGTCCAGGCCAGGGAGATTCATTGGCTCATTCCCAGCAACTTGCGCTCCAGCAGCTTCAGCACGCGAACCGTTGCAAAGATGAGCAACAGGAACGTCAACAGCAGCACATTCATCATTACGCCAACGTTGCCGTTCTCCGTCATGACGGTGGTAGCAACCGAGAGGAGTTCGGGCACAGCGACAGCAGAGGCCATCATGGTCGCTTTCGATACATTGATCAATGCCGCCGTAACGTGGCCACTGCTGGTTGCGACGAGCTCACGCATGTTTCCCCAACGCAACTGGAAAACCGGATTCGCTTGACGCTGGACATCCGCTGCGAACAGGAGCGCCGTCGTGATGCTTGAGCCGGTGTAAAAACTCAGGCACCACACCACAACCGCAAAGGGCGACACGCTGAAGCCGTAAGTCGTCATCAGCATGGACCCCAATCCAAACAGCAACAGGTACATCACCAACAGCGGCGGCGTCATGCGTCCAACCACGCTGGCGATCCAGATCAGTCTGCTTATGACGAGCACTTTGGCCTCAGCCAGCAAGGCACCCAGCACACCCAGAAACAGGCTGCCAGAAACACAAAGCAGCATCAACAAGACCGTTGTACCCAAACCCAACAGGAAACGCGTGCGATCGTATTCGTCATAAATGAGGCTCAGATCCAGACCAGTATTCTCTTTGAACCAAAGACCCAGGCGACGTAGGCCCGTGGTATCTGTTGAGTTGAGAAAGACAGGATTCCTGCAAACACTGGGCCAATGGCCCGAGACTTCGCGCTCGCACAAGGGCTTGCCGCTGGCATCAAGTTTTTTCCACAGGGCATGGGTGTCTGCCAGGAATGTCGATGCCGGCAGGCCCCACACCTTTTCACGCTGAATTGCAAATCCGCTGCGATGCCAATCGGCCACAATGTCGCCCAGCAGGCGCTCGAACTCGGAACCGGCTTCCCGGCGCGCAATGGCAATTGCCCAGGGTGTCCCAAGCACCGGGGCCAACGGCGCCTTGAATCCAGCCCATTCCGGCAACCGGAGATCGCCTTGAATGGCCGTGTTGTCGAACAGATAACCGATGCAGCGCCTGTCCTTGACTGCGAGTTTGGCATCTCTGGCGCTATTGAACATCTGCAGTTCCAGCAGGTAGCGTTGCGCCATGATCCGGTTGAAGTAGCTACCTTGCGTGGCACACACCTTCTTGCCACGGGTTTCCGACCAGTCATTGATGTTCTGCTCAGGCGGCATGAACAAGGTGACGCCAGAGGAGTAATAGTTGGGTTCGATCATGGTGACGATCTTGCGACGTTCTGCCGTGTCCCCAGTCGTCGACAGCAGCATGTCAACGCTGCCCTCCTCAAGCTTTTGCAGGCGGTTGGCCCCTGAGACTGCCACCTTGGTCAGACTGACACCCAGTCGCCTGGCGATGTCTTGCGCCAGGTCATGCTCAAAGCCTTCGGAGGCCCCACTGGCATTGAGAAAACCAAACGGGGGATAGTCCGTCTTGACCCCAACGATCAGGCTGCCACGTTGCTTGACCAGAGCCAGTCGCTCACTGCTGCGTGGTGCCTCGACTGGCCCGGCAAATGATCCGCCCACCCACAAAATGGCGACCAGCGCCAGCATCCAGGCACCTGCCTTGCGCAGGAAATGATGGAAATCCGTCATACAGGCACTGCCACCGCTCGCATACCGTAACCGAGGAAAGCTGGCAAGAAACGTGTAAGCCCGGCATCGACTGCACCAATCCAGGGGTGTTGCGTGATCAACCATTCGGGCAACACGCTTTCTGCTTCAATCAGCGTCATCTCGAAGCCCGATGCCTGCAACTCCTCGCGCAGGCGCCGCACAGTGTAGAGGTGGTAAAAAAACTGGTGCCACTCACCACCGAGTCGTCGCCTGAACAGGATGTTTCCCGGCTCTGTCCGAACCCCATGGGCGCGACCGCGCCAGCGGTCCAACGCCGCGCCCATGAGTTCAAGCGGCCGCCTGCGCCATTGACTGGGCACCGTCAGCAACAGCTTTCCCCCGGGCTCCATCAGGGCTCTGAGTTGCCGCAAAGTCTCAAGCCGCGCGGAACGCGCGCCCACGTGACTGAGCACGCCAAACAGTAGCAGGATCAGGTCATAGTGGCCGCGGCCCTCCAGCGCACTGGCGGGCCCATGAATCAAGCGGGTACGCGCACCCCATCTGGCCTGATCCAGGTGACTGCTGAATTCCGCCAAAGCTGCTTCAGAAATGTCGCATCCGGTCAGCAAGGCCGAAGTACTCTGCAGCAACGCCAGCGCATAGCGACCATTGCCGCAGCCAAAATCAAGTATTTGTTGCGCCCCATCAGCGCCTTGGTCCATCAAGAAATCCAAGGTCGCCTGATTCGGTTGGGGATAGCGCCTTTCATAATCGTGACAGGCAAAGTAGTGGTCATAGAGCTGCTCCATGGCAGCGCTGACTTCGGCATCCGGGAGGGCACCACTGGGCAGTGCGGCACCGTGTGTGCCAGTCTGGCTAGGGAGTACTTTTGAAGTCATCAAACAATCGTTGTGGCAAATCTAGCGACATTCTAGGGGTGAGCGCTCCGTCAGTTCATCACCGCAAAACCACTTCCCGTTCTCTTTGCGTTGCCAACTGATCTGCTTTTCCTTGAGGTAGGCTGCCGGCGGCATCCCCCATTTTTTCTCGAGCTTCGTCAAGACTGCATCGCGATGCCAGCCCGTCACGAGGCGGGAGGTGATTTTTTCCAGCTGACCACCGCGCTCGCCAGGAGCCAGAGCGATCGACCACGGGACATGATAAAGCGATGTCAATGGCATCTCAAAATCTCGCGCCCAGTCCGGCTTCTGCAAGATGGAGACAATGGCAATATCGTCATGCAGAAGTGCCGAGCAGCGCCCATCACGCAAGGCTGCAAACGACAGGTCGTTGCCATACAGGGCAATCACGTCCGCACCGTAAGTCACGGTGATCAGACGGTTGTAGAACGCACCTCGGCGGCCGCAGACACGGCGATTTCGCAGGGCAGTCCACTCCTTGAAATGTTCGCTTTTTCGGGCCAGCAGGTTGACCCCCGAAGCATAGTAGTGTGGCTGCACCAAAGTCATGATCTGGCGACGCTCTGGCGTGTCCGACAGGGTGGCTATCAGCACATCCACTTTGCCGCCAAGCACTGCATCAGTGCGTTCCGAGGTGAGCACGCCGACCAACTTGAGCTTGACGCCAAGGTGGTCAGCCAGCAGTTGCGCCAGGTCGGGTTCCAATCCCTTGATTTCACCGTTGGACGGGTCCAGCAGTCCCCACAGGGGAACGTCTTTCTTGACACCAACAATCAATGTACCGCGGGCCTTGATCGCATCCAGCGCGTCGGCCCACGCGACTCGGGCGCAAGTGCCCAGCAGCAACAGGCCCAGCAACAGGCAAGCCGATTTATGGATGATGATCCTGAACTTGTTCACGAAATTTCAACCTTGCTCGCTGGTCCTTGGTCGGGCCCGACCCCTGGACGGTACAGCAATGCCACGCAGGTAATATCGTCCGACTGAGGCGCACCGGCGGCAAATCGGTCAACCGACCGAATGACATGATGAACCGCCTCTTGCACGTCGCTGGCGGCATGCTCACCAAACAGTGGCTGCAGGCGAGCCTCGGTAAATTCCTCGTTGTCGGGGTTAAATGCCTCCGTTACCCCATCGGTGTAGATGACAAGGCAATCACCCGGTTCAAGCTGAACCATCTGCTGTTCAAACAATATGCCCTCGGCCACGCCCAAAGCAATCCCATCCGTCAAGGGCAAGAATTCGGTACGTCCGTCAGCGTGAACCAGCAGCGGCGGCGGATGCCCGGCGTTGACATAAGAGAGCTGACCCCGGCCCGGATCCAGAACGGCATAAAAAACCGTGACGAACATGCAACTCTCGTTGTCCTGGCACAAGACATCATTCACGCTGGCGATGACCGAGCCCGGCGCGATCGCTTCTTGTGTCGCAGTCGCTCTGAGCAGAGTCTTGGAAACCATGCCGAACAGCGCCGCCGGCACCCCTTTGCCGCTAACATCGGCCACAACCATGCCGATCTTGCCACCCTCGAGTTGGAAATGGTCATAGAAGTCGCCGCCGACCTCCTTGGCCGAGCGCATCGCCCCCCAAAGTGAAAAATCGCTGTGACTCGGCCAATGACGCGGCAGTATCGCCTGCTGCATTTTGGCCGCGATGTCGAGTTCCTGACGCAGTGATATCAGTTGCAAGGACTCGCGAAAGGCTTTGGAAATCGTGTCAAACCAGGGTTGCCACGGAAACGGAACTCTGGGCGCTGGTACCGGCCGAAACTCCGATTCTGCTGCCAGGTGCTGAACCAGCTTGGTCGCAGGCACCACGAACTCCCGGGCGGTCACTGCATACATCACGATGATCAGGGTTGTCAGGCCAAGAAACATGGCCAGCATGGCAGCGCCGCGCTCTTGCAGCAGCTTGTACCAGAGGGTCTGCGTCGGGACGCTATAAACCAGGGTCCAGGGAGCCGAGACAAAGCTGTGCTTGACCAATACATGCCCGGCTATTTCGACCGGCTGGTTGTCAGGCAGGTCCCGCAATTGCGGGCGTTCTGCCAGGACCTCGGCGGGCAAGAGTTCGGCAAGGGATTGCGTCGTTTGCAGTTCCAGGGCCATCTTGGCAAGACTGGGATGCGCCAGCACGACGCCCTGTGCATCCACCAGCATCACGGTCCCCAGCTTGTAGCCAAAGTCCGCGTTGATGCGGTTCAGATAGTCCAGGCTGGTCTCGATCGCGACCACACCTCTGAACTGGTTATGGTTGTAGATCGGAACCCCCACTGGCACCAGCAGGCCTGTGTCTTTGCCGCCGAAGTGGACGGGTGCCCAGTATTTCTCTCGATTCGGGTTGCTTTCAGGCGTCCCCATGCGCCAGACAGGTCGCTCATAGCGGGCCATGTCAAATCTTCGCTTGGACGATTCCTGCCAGGGCGAAGTGATGTCAAAGTTTTCCACGGAAGTGAACGAGGCCTCGGCGGCGTTCGGCAAATTGAAGGCAATGGAGTGAAAGGCCTGGTTCAGCTCCAAGGCCATCCCAACATCCATGTAAAACGCCTGGCTGCGCCCTTGCAGGGAGCCGATTCCGGTCAGGTTGCCGCCAGAGTCACGGTCAGGAAGCACATCGAGATCAAAAGCCGACGCGGATTCATTTTGACGCAGCATCTTGAACAGGCGTTTGCGGCCCAGAGCGTCCAGTTCCGCGGCCGGGGAAACTCGCTGGGGCTGATCAAGATACTCACCGTGCGCGGCAGTGCGCAAAGATTCCAGGTAGTCCAGCGACGAGCGCAAAACGAACTCTATGAATTGGCTATGCCGTTCCACGTGCCCCACAATAATGGCCAATTCTTCTTTGCGCTTTTCGTTGATCTGATGCAGGAAAAATCCGAGCGTCAGCAAGACGATGGCCAGGAAGGCGACGCCGACAACCCGGTTGTAGTTTCGAAAAAAGTTGACGGTTGCCCGAGGCGAGTTTTCGCTATCACTCATCCTGAGTTCCAGAAACATATCCGATCAATGAGTTCATGGCTCTACCTCCCCAAGGTAGAGATTATGTGACGCCTTTAAGTTTCTTGCATCGAGTTGCTTGCACCATTTTCGACTTCTGTAGCGCCATCAACACGCCGTACGCTACATGCCCCGGAACAGGCCGGCGTAGCTGCGACTGACTTCCAGCTTTTCCTTGTGGCCGCGTACGCTGACCAGTTGCCGGCCGCGCTCGTCCCGGCTGACGCCGGCAATCGCTTTCACATTGACCAGCGTAGAGCGGTGAATCTGCCAGAACAGGTTCATGTCGATCTCTTCCACCAGTTCCTTGATCGGCTTGCGAATCAGCGCTTCCAGCGTGGCGGTCTGGACCCGGGTGTACTTTTCGTCCGAGATAAAGAACAGCACGTCTTCCACTGCAATCATCTGAATGGCCTGGCGCACGGTGGCCTGAATCCACTGCAGCTTCGCCGGCGCCTGGGGGTTGATCTGGGCTGCCAGACGCTGCAGCAACTGATGCATGTCGGGCGTGTGCGCCGGCAGCGGCGCCACCTGTGCGTCGGTGTCGCCGCGTTCCTGCTGCGCACGCTCGCTCATGCGCTTTTTGATGCGCTCAGCGGTCAGGCGCAGGCGTTCTGCGTCTGCAGGCTTGAGCACATAGTCCACCACACCCTGCTCAAAAGCCTGCACCGCGTACTGGTCGTAGGCCGTGACAAACACGATCTCGCAACCGGGCCAGTCACTGGCATCCTCGTAGGTGGGAAGCTGGGCAATCTGGCGTGCCGCATCGACCCCGGTGAGCACGGGCATGCGGATGTCCAGAAACACGACATCGGGATGCCTTTGTTCAGTCAGCGTCACCGCTTCCTGGCCGTTCCTGGCTTCGGCCACCACCTCAAGCTCGGGCCAGACCTCACGCAGCCGGGAGCGCAACTGCTCGCGCATCAGGCGTTCATCGTCGGCAATCAGGGCAGTGGGCATCTCAGGTCTCCGGGTTGGCGCGTGACACATAGGGTACGGTGATGGTGACCGACGTGCCGCCCGTAGCGGGTTCAGTCAGCACCAGACTGGCCTTGTTGCCGTACAACAGCGCCAGCCGCTCCCGGATATTACTCAAACCGATCCCGGTGCCGGCGGTCGCCGACTTGCCGAAGCCCAGACCGGTGTCAGCCACGGTGACGGCCAGGTTGCCGTGCACAATCTCGGCGCTGACCGTCAGCAGGCCACCATCGGCTTTGGGTTCGAGTCCGTGCTTGATGGCGTTTTCCACCAGGCTTTGCAGCATCATGGGCGGAAACTCGGCCGACAACAAGCCGTCGCTGACCCGCACCTCGGTCTGCAGGCGGTCTTCCATGCGCACCTTCAGGATCTCGAGGTAAGGGCGAATCATGGCCAGTTCACGACCCAGATCACGTGTACCCTGGGCATTGGCCTCACGCATGGTGGGCATGCTGGCGCGTAGCAGCGAAATCAGGTTTCGCTGCATCTTGCCGGCACGCGGCGGGTCGGTCTCGATCAGGTGCTCAATGCTGGCCAGGGTGTTGAACAGAAAGTGCGGCTCCACCTGCGCCTGCATGGCCGCCATGCGCGCCTCCACGACCTGGCGCTTCAGCGATTCGGACTCTGCCACCTCGGTCGCCTGCGCCGCCTTGGCTTCGGCCTGCACCTTGCCCTTGTAGCTGATCTTGATGATGATCGACAACAGGATGAACCACATTGTCAGCGGCATCAGGGGGTCGCCATAGCGATGACTGATGACGCGCGGACGCCACTCGTCAGCGGCGGCTTCTGCCGCATCCGCCGCTTCCTGCTTCGCCTCTTCGAGCGCATCCATCATCTCGCGCCGCGCTTCGTCCACCGCTTCCTTGATCGCCTGCGCGTCAACCCCCGGGGGCAGTTTGATCGTCACGCCAGAGGCATCGGGAATCGCAGGCACAGGAGGCACGGCCGGTGCCGATCCACTTGCTGACGCTGACATGGCAGGCAACTCGGCCGACGCGGGAGCAGCCGGTTTTGCTGTGCGGGTGTTGATGTGCACACCGCGCTCGTCAATCGAAATATCGACCCCATCGACCGGGCTCTTTGGATCCTTGCGAGGCTTGGGCGCATCCTTCTTCTTTGCCGGCGCTTTGCGAACCTCCGTGTTGGGCAAAATTTCGGTATAGGTCCAACTGAACGGCGGTATGTCGTGAAGAATGCCCATGGCGACCAGCAGCAGCAAGGACATGGCAAAAAAGCGCCACCAGGAAATGCTGACCAGCCAACCAGCGTAGTCGTGGTAGGCCTTCAGAAAGCCGTTGTAGAAGCGTGTCCACAGACTGACCGGAGCCGACTGGATATTTGAGTTGATCATGTGGATGTCCTGCATTGGCGGAGCTTGAATAGCGCTACTGTACGCAAACCGATGCCGACACCGCCAGTTTCAGGCGACACACTGCACGGACAAGGGACAGACTGCAGGAATTGAAGACAGACCGGGCCGGCAAGCTCAGGACAGTCCCAAAGCACAGTAGACACGAATGGCGGCGTAGGCGTCGTTGGCAGCATAGACCAGTTGCCCATCACTGAGCCGGGGTGCTGCCCAGTTGGAGGTAGCAGCCTTCTTCGACTTGATGAAGCGCTGATCGAACAGCACCGCCACCGCACCCTTCACGCCCATATCCTTGCGATAGCCACGCTCACGAAACACATGGTTGAGGTCCAGCACGTCGGCAGCCTGCACTCCAAGCTTGGACTGGATGCGTTTGCGATCATCCCCCAGACCAAAACCGGCTTTGGCAAAGCCCGGCAGGGCTAGCAATTGCGCCACCACCGCAGCACAGTCGGGATCGTGCAACTGAAAGACCCAGGCTCGCTCCAGCGTAGACAGTTGCACGATGTGGGGCCCGTCGGAGACCTGCTCCTTGACAAAGGTCGGCTTCGATTCGGTATCAAAGCCCCAGACCTTGCTGGCACACAGTTCGATCTGCGCCTCCTGTGCCTGCGCGGCCGTGCTGACCAGCACGACGCGGTCCAGACCAAGCCGGGCAAACTCGGGCAACAGGGCAATCTGCTCTTTGCCGGGGGTGGGATGTTGGATGTGCATCAAATCAATCAGCCGCCGCCGCGCTGCGTGTACAGGTCAAATCGCTTCATAAACGCGTAGCGCTGGGTTTCATCAAGTCCGGCAAAGCGAAAGCTCACCAGAAAGCGCGGCATGCGGACCAAGCCTATCACACGGTCCTCGGCGACCTGCCACTTCAATCCAAGCGCCCCATCGCCGATGCGCACGCCGGCCGAATGTTCCTGCAACTTCCAGTGATGCTCACCGATGGCAGCGGGCAACCAGCGCAGCCACTCGGCCTCGGTGCAAGCCATGTCGCGCTCGAAGCGCTCAGGGTAAAAGGATTGCATTTGTCATTGCGGGCCAGGTTTTGTCATTGCGGGCCAGGCTTTGTCATTGCGGGCCACGACCCGCAATCCAGTATTGGCGTACCACTGGATCCCGGATCGAGTCCGGGATGACAAACCGCCAACTCTGGGCTTGATAGGGGTCCGGCAAGACAAGATGTTGGCTCGGGCGTGACAGATCATCAGCCACCGGCGATGGGCGGCCAGATCGCCAGCACATCGCCTTCGATCAGGCTATGGCTTGCACGCTTTTCCGGTTCTATGTACTTGCCGTTAACCAGCACCAGATGCACCAGCTTCGGCGGCAAGCGATGCGTCTCGATGATCTGGCCAATGGTGGTGCGCTCCATCAGGTCCAGCTCCACAATGTTGGTGTAGCGCGACTCTACAGGCAGGTAGTCGGTGAGCGTGGCAAAGAGTTTGAGCGTTATCTTCATGCGCCGGGGATTCTAGCGGCGTCGCTCGTCCTGTGCACCGGACCAGGCGCTTTGTGCCTGGGCGCTGTCAAGATAGGCTTCCATCAGGCGCGTCGGGTCTTGCAGCAAAACGTCCTTCCAGGCGCCCAGTTTCACCTGACCCTCGACCAGACCGCGCATCACGCCCACATGCTGCGTCCAGCCCACCGAGTTGCAACCCACCAGCACATCGTCCTTGAACTGCAGACTCAAATGCCGCCCCGCCGCCTTGTCGGTCAATTCGACATGCTGACCACCGGCAACACCCTGCCACTCGCCAAAGCTGCTGGAGATCAGCCCCAGCGTATCGAGTACGTTGACTTGCGTAACGCCCTTGAGTTCGGCAGCAGGGGTCTGACCACGGGCAAAAGCGACCATATTGAGGGCCGCCACGCGCGCCTGCTCAGCCGCATTGGGCTGGATCGCGCTCACGATGGTTTTGCCAGACACCTTGTCAAAGGCTTCGGCGCAATCACCCGCAGCGTAGATACCGGCCACGCTGCTTTGCAGATGTTCATCGGTCAGCACACCGAGCAGACAGGTGATGCCGGAATTTTCCAGAAAGCCGATGGCCGGTCGTACGCCGGCGGCACTGATGACCAGATCAGCCAGCACCGTCTTGCCGTTGCTCAGGCGCACCTGCATTGGCTTGCCGGCTTCTATCGCTTCGACCCGCGTGCCGGTAAAAACCTCAACACCTTTGGCCTGGCACCAATCACGAATCATGCCGCCAGCCGTCGCGCCCATCATGCGCGGCACCATTCGATCCCCCATCTCGACCACACTCAAGTGCACACCGCGGGCCGCCAATGCTTCCATGATGATGCAGCCGATGAAGCCGGCACCGAGTTGCAGCACACGCGAGCCCTTGGTCGCCATGGCCATGATCGCTCTGGCATCCGCCATGGTCCAGCAGGTGTGCACACCAGCGCCGTCAATGCCCGGGATAGGTGGTTGCAGCGGCTGTGAACCGGTGGCGATCAGCAGGGTGTCGAACTTGATCACTTCGCCGGTGTCCAGCGTAACCGATCGCCCGGCACTGTCGACGCGTTTGACGGTTGCCTGCAGTAGCTTGATTCTCAAGTCTGCAAAGTGCGAAGCACTCTTGCGCAGGTAGGTGCCAGACTCACCCACCTTGCCCATCAGCAGATAGGGAATCGCCATGCGCGAGTACGGCGGTTCGCGCTCATCACCGACGATGGTGATGACGTCGCCCGGCGCGTGCTTGCGTATCGTTTCAGCGGCGATAACGCCGGCCGGGCCGGCACCGAGGATAAGGTGATGGGTCATATTCGAGTCTCCAAAAAATAAAGCGGCAAGAAAACGCCGCTCATTCGTTGCACCGGCTTTTTGGGGTCAGAGCACACGCCCTTCGCTTCGCTCTCGGGCGGTGATCCGACCCCAAAAAACCTACCTGGCTTCTACCGACCTACTACAGCCCCAAGCGGGTCTTGGTTGCTGCCGTTGGCCGACCTTCTGCATCCCAGCCACGCACTTCGTAGTACTTGGGCAGCATTTCGGCCAGCATATTGAACTTGCCCTTGGCAGGGCCGGTCTTGCAGGCGCCTTCGACACTGGTCAAACGCGGTGGCAGGCTGTCGTCCTTGTTGGTGAAGCCGGCACGGTTATTGAACTCGCGCTCCATGTTCCAGATGCGCTCGCCAATCAGAGCCAGTTCCTCGATCGTGTACTGCTCGCCGCAGGCACCCTGCATTTGCGGTGACAGGTCTTGCAGACCCCAGGCAAAGGTCGTGAAGATGCACAAGCCGGACGAATCAAAGGCAGCGGTCGCGTCCTGGAAGGCTTTGACCAGATCGGGTTTGCCTTCATGCTCGAGCGGATCGGTCTTGACCGGGATGCCCAGCACTTCGGACGCAATCGTGTAGCCGCGCAGGTGGCAGCCGCCGCGGTTGCTGGTGGCGTAGGCCAGACCAATGCCCTGAATGGCACGACCGTCGTAGGCCGGGAACTCCTGACCCTTGGAACTCATGCTCAGTTCCGGGTGACCATACTTGGCCGTCAGGCGTTTCGAGCCCTGACCGATTTCCTTGCCAAAACCGCGACCGTTGACAGTCTCTTCGGCCAGGAAGGCGAGCGCCTGCGCCGAGCCGAACTTGGCTTCAATGCCAACCTGCTCCTTGGTCAGCACGCCCATGTCGTAGAGTTCCATGACGGCACCGATGGTGGCGCCAAAGCTGATCGGGTCAATGCCTTCCTCGTTGCACAGCAGGTTGGCGTATTGCAGCGCCTCCAGATCGTTCACACCGTTGGCAGCGCCGAGCGACCAGGCCGCTTCGTACTCCAAGCCACCGTTGGCACCGCGGTACTGCGGCTTGTTGACAATGGTGAAGTGCCCTTCGTCCATCTTGCTGATGCGACCGCAGGCAATGGTGCAACCGAAGCAGGCCTGGTTCGTCACCAGATGCTTCTTGCCATCGGTCTTGCGCGGTGCAGCCATGGCTTCGGCACCGATGTCCTTGGCGCCTTCAAACTGGTTGTCGCGGTGATTACGCGTTGGCAGAGCGCCGACTTCGTTGATGACGCTCATCAGCACCTGCGTGCCCATGGCGGGCAGGCCGGTTCCGGTGACGCCGTTCTCGGCCAATACCTTCTTGCCGGCTTTGACCGCTTCCATGAAGGCTTTCGGGTCGCGGATGTTGCCCACGCCCTTGGTGCCACGCACGGCAATCGCCTTGAGGTTCTTGCTGCCCATCACGGTGCCAACGCCCGAGCGTCCGGCCGCGCGATGCAGGTCGTTGACCACACTGGCATAAAGCACGCCGTTTTCACCGGCTTTGCCGATGCTGGATACACGCGTCAGCGGATCCTGCAGTGCCGACTTCAAAGCAGCCTCGGTTTCCCAGACGCTCTTGCCCCACAGATGGCTGGCGTCGCGCAGCTCGGCCACGTCATCGTTCACATAGAGGTAAACCGGTTTGGCGCTCTTGCCTTCAAAAATCACCATGTCCCAGCCGGCCATCTTGAACTCGGCACCCCAATAGCCGCCCGAATTGGAGCAGGCAATGGCGCCGGTCAGCGGGCCTTTGGTGATCACCGTGTAGCGGCCACCCGTCGAGGCCATGGTGCCGGTCAGCGGACCGGTGGCCCAGATGATCTTGTTGGCGGGAGAAAGCGGGTCGACTTTGGCGTCGACCTCTTCCACCAGGTATTTGGTGCCCAGACCACGCGAACCAATGTAGGCGCGCGCCCAGTCCATATTGAGCGGCTCGGATTTGACGGTACCAGCGGTCAAATCAACGCGAAGAATTTTTCCAGCCCATGACATGATTGTTTCTCCTTAAGCAGCCGATGGCTGGTTACCAAGTTTGTCGGCCCACTGCGCCATCTTGGACAGACCGGTCCAGTTGGCGTCAATGAAAGTGATGGCGCCGGTCGGGCAGTGCTCGGCACAGGCCGGTGCGCCGCCGCAGAGGTCGCACTTCTGCACCTTGCCGGTCGTCTCGACGTAGTTGATGGTGCCAAACGGGCAGGCGATGGTGCAGACCTTGCAGCCGACACAGGTGGCTTCGTTGACCACTTTGGCGCCGGTCGCCTTGTCCACGGTGATGGCCTCGACCGGGCAGGCGTGCAGGCACCAGGCCTCATCGCACTGGGTGCAGGTATAGGGCACTTTCTTGCCCGTATGGTGGAAATCAAAAACCTTGATACGCGATTTGGCGGTAGCGAAAGTGCCGTAGTTCTCGAAAGAACAAGCCATTTCGCATTGCAAACAACCGGTGCACTTGTCGGCGTTGATATGCAACACTTTTTGCATGTGTTTCTCCTGCGGGGTTGCGGCACATATGAAGTGCCATGCCTATGAAATGAAAGACATAGCGATTGTTCACTTCCTATGATCCGAATGTCCTAGGGACAAACCCTAGGTTTCGACTGCAAACCGCCCGAATTTTTTGATGCTGCGATACTTGGCTGACCACTCCCGAACAGACCACCAAACACCCCATGGAAAACGCACAAAAGTTCTATATCGACGGCCAATGGGTCGAACCACATAGCAAGCAGACCCTGGCTGTGCTGAACCCCGCGACCGAAACCGTCATTACCCACATCGCCATCGGCGACGCGGTCGATGCGGATCGCGCCGTCATCGCCGCCCGGCGTGCCTTTGCCACCTTTTCTCAAACCAGCATCGAAGAGCGCGCGGCGCTGCTGGAGCGAATCATCGCCGTCTACAAGACACGCATGCCCGACCTTGCCAGCACCGTGTCGCAGGAAATGGGCGCGCCCATCACGCTGGCGACAGCCGCGCAGGCGCCATCGGGTCTGGGCCATTTGATTCAGGCGCTGAAGGCGCTCAAATCCTTCGAGTGGGAGAAAGACGTGGGACGCAGCCACATCGTGCACGAAGCCATTGGCGTCTGCGCCCTGATCACGCCCTGGAACTGGCCGCTCAACCAGATCGCAGCCAAGGTCGGCCCGGCACTGGCGGCCGGTTGCACCATGGTGCTCAAGCCCAGTGAAGTGGCGCCGCTCAACGCGCTGCTGTTTGCTGAAGTAATGCAGGAAGCCGGCGTGCCGCCTGGCGTCTTCAACCTGGTCAACGGCGACGGTCCGGGTGTCGGCACCGCCCTTTCAACGCACCCGCAGGTCGATATGGTGTCCATCACCGGTTCCACGCGAGCCGGTGTACTGGTCGCGCAGAATGCGGCGCCCAGCGTGAAGCGCGTCAGCCAGGAACTGGGCGGCAAGTCGGCCAACATCGTGCTGGGCGACGCCGACTTCCCCAAGGCCGTTTCCGCTGGAATTTTTTCCTGCACCTCCAACAGCGGCCAGTCCTGCAACGCGCCAACACGCATGCTGGTGCCCATGGCACGCATGGACGAAGCAGCAGCGATTGCCCGCAGCGCCGCCCTGTCAGTGAAGGTCGGCGACCCGACGCAGGCCGATACCAAGGCCGGGCCTGTCGTATCGAAACTGCAATGGGACAAGATCCAGGCGCTGATCCAGAAGGGCATCATCGAGGGCGCCAAGCTCGAATGCGGCGGCCCGGGACTGCCGGACGGTCTTACGGCGGGCTACTTCGTCAAGCCGACCGTCTTCTCGCACGTCACCAACGAAATGACGATTGCGCGCGAAGAAATTTTCGGCCCGGTGCTGTGCATCATTGGCTATACGGACGAGGCCGATGCGATCCGCATTGCCAACGACACGCCCTACGGTTTGTCCGGCTATGTGCAGTCGGGCGACATCGAGCACGCTCGCCGGGTTGCGCGCCAGATCCGCGCCGGCAACATCCATTTGAACGGCGCTGGCGTGGATCCGGCCTCGCCCTTCGGCGGCTACAAGCAGTCAGGCAACGGCCGTGAGTTCAGCGTCTGGGGTCTTGCAGAGTTTCTGGAGACCAAGGCGATTCTGGGTTATCACAGCGCCAGTTAGGCAGTGATGAAGCCATCCCAATTGTTCACCGCCTTGTTGGGTGGCCTGATTGGCCTGGCATCCCAGGCACGCGCCAACGAAGTGTCAGTCGCCGTGGCGGCCAACTTTGCGGCGCCCCTGCAGAGAATCGCCCCGGAATTCGAGCGCGAAACCGGCCACAAGATCGTGGCCTCCTATGGAGCCACAGGCAAGTTTTATGCTCAGATCAGGAACGGCGCTCCCTTTGAAGTGCTGCTGTCGGCAGACGACGAAACACCCGCCCGACTGACCGCGGAGAAACTGGCCGTCGCGGGGACCCAATTCACTTATGCCCTTGGCAAACTGGTGCTCTGGTCAGTCAAACCGGCTGTGGTCGATGCAGCCGGTGAGGTGCTGAAAAAGGGGAACTTCGAGCACATTGCGCTGGCCGACCCGAAACTGGCCCCCTACGGCGTCGCAGCCCTGCAGGCCATGAAGGCACTCGGCGTTCATGAAGCGTTGACGGCCAAAATCGTGACGGCCGAAAACAGCTCGCAGTCCTACCAGTTCGTTGGCAGCGGCAATGCGCTGTTGGGTTTCGTCGCGCTATCGCAGGTCTTGAGGGCCGGAAAGATCGAAGGTTCGCACTGGCTGGTTCCTGCATCCCTGTACGAACCGATTCGCCAGGACGCTGTGCTTCTGGAACAAGGCAAAGGCAAACCGGCCGCCGTGGCGCTGATGAAATTTCTGAAAGGCGACAAGGCCAAGACAGTGATCCGGTCTTACGGTTACGATTTGCCGTAAAACCACCATGCCATCCTCCGCCGACCTCACTGCCGTACTGCTGACAGCCCGACTTGCGCTCGTCACGACGGTGCTGCTGTTGCTGATAGGGACACCAATTGCCTGGTGGCTGGCGCGCAGCCCATCCAGACTGAAAAGCGTGGTTGGCGCCATCGTCACCCTGCCCCTGGTGCTGCCGCCGGCGGTCATCGGTTTTTATCTGCTGGTGCTGCTGGGCCCGGACGGACCGCTTGGAAGGTTGACGCAGCAACTCGGTCTGGGCCTGTTGCCCTTCACCTTCTCGGGTCTGGTGGTGGCCTCGGTGATCTACTCGATGCCCTTCGTGGTGCAGCCGATACAGCAGGCTTTTGCGGCGATGGGCGAGCGCCCGATGGAGGCCGCTGCAACACTGCGGGCTTCGCCACTCAATGCCTTTCTGACCGTGGCGCTGCCGCTGGCACGGCCGGGCTTCATCACGGCGGCCGTGCTTGGCTTTGCGCACACGGTGGGTGAGTTTGGTGTGGTCCTGATGATTGGCGGCAACATTCCAGGCAAGACCCAGGTGCTGTCGATGGCGATCTACAACCACGTCGAGGCGCTCGAATACCAGAGCGCGCATTGGCTGGCCGGCGGCATGCTGTGCTTCTCGTTCGTCGTGCTGCTGTTGCTTTACAGCCGCGGTTGGAATCGCCGGCCATGAGCATCCGGGCACGCTTGCAGCGCAACTACCCCGGCTTCGCTCTGGACGTTGATCTGGAGCTGCCGGGTCGCGGTGTCACGGCAGTTTTTGGTCCCTCGGGTTGCGGCAAGACCACGCTGCTGCGCTGTGTCGCCGGGCTGGAGCGTCGCGCCACAGGCTATCTGTCCGTTGACGATGAAGTCTGGCAGGATGACACCCAACAACGCTTCGTGCCGGTACACCGGCGCGCGCTGGGCTACGTGTTTCAGGACGCCAGTCTGTTTGCGCATCTGAACGTGGAGCAAAACCTGAATTACGGCATGCAGCGTGTACCGGCAGCGCTGCGCCGGGTATCGCTCGAGCAGAGCATTGATCTGCTCGGTATAGCGCACCTGCTACCGCGCCAACCCGATGCACTGTCGGGCGGTGAGCGCCAGCGTGTCGCCATCGCCCGGGCACTCGCCAGCAGCCCGCGCATCTTGCTGCTGGACGAACCGCTGGCAGCGCTGGACGCCGCGCGCAAGGCCGAAGTTCTGCCCTACCTGGAAAAGCTGCACAGCGAGCTCGACATGCCGGTGCTCTACGTCAGCCACGCCATCGATGAGGTGGCGCGTCTGGCCGACCATCTGGTGCTGCTGGAGTCGGGCAAAGTCACTGCCAGCGGTTACGCCGACGACCTGCTCACACGTCTCGATCTTTCTCTGGCGCATGGCGATACGGCGGGTGCGGTACTGACACTGACCGTCAGCGGACATGACGAACAGGACCACCTGAGCACCGCGAGCTTCAGCGGCGGCGTCATGAGTCTGCCGATCCATGACAAGGACATCGGCCAGCGCCTGCGCATCCGCGTCCAGGCGCGCGACGTCAGCCTCACCTTGCAAAAACAAAGCGGCACCAGCATCCTCAATATTCTGGGCGCCACCGTCCGCGCCATCGCACCCGACAGTCCAGGGCAGGTCATGGTCTCGCTGGATGTGGGTGGCTGCACGCTGCTGGCGCGCATCACCGAACGGTCAGCACGCACGCTGTCACTGGCACCGGGCCTGTCGCTGTACGCCCAAATCAAGGGCGTGGCGATCTTGGGCTAGGAAGATGGAAATGGGCGATATACCCTTTCCTGCCGGACTCGGCCGCTGTCATCCCGGACCTGATCCGGGGACGCAATGACAAAATCGGTTAGACCTTGCCGAGGTAGTCGCGCTTGCCGATTTCGATGCCGTTGTGGCGCAGGATGTTGTAGGCCGTGGTGACATGAAAGTAGAAATTCGGCAGGGCGTTGCCGAGCAAAAACTGCATGCCCTTGTAATGCGTCTCGGTGTCGCCACGCTTGACCACGATGTCTTTTTCTTCCGTGCCGTCGAGCTGCGCCGGCGTCACGCTTTGCACAAAAGCCAGGGTCTTGGCAATGCGCGCCTGCAGTTCTACCAGCGTCTTTTCGGTGTCTTCGTGCACCGGATTCTCCAGTCCGGACAGCCGCGCCACCAGTCCCTTGGCGGCGTCGCAGGCAATCTGCACCTGCCGCGCCATGGGCAGCATGTCGGGGTACAGGCGGTAACTGGTCAGCGCAGTCGCATCAAGCTTTTTGGCATCGACATGGGCCTGGGCCTTGTCCAGAATCGCGGACAGATTGTCCAGCGTGCGCACGAAGCAGGGAACACTGGCCTGGTACATCGAGATCGTCATAAGAACCCCCCCCTGAAGAAAATTGGCAGTATCGCGTAGCGTGCATCTTAGACCCTTGTCGGCACGATTGCAGCGCCGACCTTAAACTCCAGTCCCTTTCCACACTTTTGAACACGCTCATGGAAGTTCTTGCCGACCCCAATACCTGGATTGCTTTCTTCATGCTGGCCGCGCTCGAAATTGTGCTGGGCATCGATAACATCATCTTTGTCAGCATCCTGGTGGGTCGCCTGCCGGCTGAGCAACGTGAGCTGGCGCGCCGACTAGGACTGGGCTTTGCGATGCTGTCGCGCATCGCATTGCTGTTCAGCCTGTCCTGGGTGATGACGCTCACCGCGCCGCTGTTCAGTGCGTTGGGTACCGAAATCAGTGGGCGCGATCTGATCCTGTTGGGCGGCGGCCTGTTCCTGCTCTACAAGGCTTCACACGAAATCTTCCTGGAGGTTGAGGCGCACCCGACCAAAGAGACCAGCGCCGGCCTGGATGCAGTTAACACCGGCGCCACCCTCTTCGGTCGGACCATTGTCCAGATCGGCATCGTCGACATCGTCTTCTCGCTGGACTCTGTCATCACGGCGGTCGGCATGGTGGACCAACTCAGCATCATGGTCTGCGCTGTGGTCGCGTCGGTAGCGGTCATGATGCTGGCGGCCAAGTCGATTGGTGACTTTGTTGACCGGCACCCTTCCATCAAGGTGCTGGCATTGTCCTTTCTGACCATGGTCGGCACCTTGCTGGTGGCTGAGGCCTTTGACGTCCATGTACCCAAAGCCTACGTCTATGTCGCCATGCTTTTCTCGCTCGCGGTGGAGGCACTCAACATCCGTGCCCGCTCCAGGCGTCTGGCGATTCGGAGCTGACTTTCAGGGCAGCGAAAAACCAAAGCGCCGGAATACTTCCTGTGCCGGCGGCGCCAGCAGCGCCTGCGCAAATGCGGTGGCAGATGGGGATGCGCCCAGACGCAAAGTTAGCCCATAAGCGGCAGCCACCTGCAATTCAGGCGGCACCTGCACGACCTTCAAGCGCGGCACCTCCTTTTGTGCGACGACTGCGTTGGTGCAATAGGTCAGAAAAACATCAGCCCGGCCCTGATCCATCAGCCAGCCGTAGGCGCTGATGCCATCCGGTGGCTTGGCCGAATCGGCCGCACCGGCGAGTTTCAGGGTCTTGGCATCGAGCCTGGCGTAAGCACCTACCTGCACGCTGTCGGCCTTGCGGAACAGCGCCCAGGTGTAGTCACCCGACGGGTCGGACTTGGGCGTGGACGCGCCCACTCGGACATCTGACCGCAACAAGGTCTCAAGCAAGGTGGCAGGCGTGGCGCTGATTTTTTCGCTGGTCAGTGCACACAGGCCATTGCGCACAAAAACGTTCGGTGACTGCCAGCCGCCGGCCGAAGCCAGGCGCTGCGGATGCTCTGTGTCGGCCGAGGCAAACAGCTGTGCCGGCTCGTCTTTTTCAAGACGCTCTCGCAGCAAGCCAGAAGGCCCGTAGGTCAGCGCAATCTTCTGCCCGGTGCGCGCCTCGTAGTCACTGGCAACGGCGTTGAGCGCGCCGCGCAGACTGCCGGCGGCAAAGACCTGCACAGGTGCTGCTGGTTGGCTGACAGCCATCGGTGCCTGCACCTGATTGGCACAGCCTGCCAGGGCCAGCAAGGCCGCCAATCCCAACGCGACAGGTGTCATGTTTGTCATGCTCACGCCTCACTTGCCGGCATTGGGAAAGAACAGTTGCTCGCCACCAATTTTGTAGCCGGCAATCACGTTCTGGCCCGTTGTGGAGACCAGCCAGTCAACAAACTTTTGCCCATCCGCCACCTTGACGTGCGGGTGCTTGGTCGGGTTCACCAGCATCACGCCGTACTGATTGAAGAGGCGCTTGTCGCCCTCCACCAGCACCGCCAGGTCGGCCCGGTTCTTGAAATTGAGCCAGGTGGCTCGATCGGCCAGCACGTAGGCGCCGCTGCTCGAAGCAATGTTGAGCGCTGGGCCCATGCCGCAACCGCACTCCTTGTAGCCGGAACCCTTTTTGTCGGCCAAACCCGCCATGACCCAAAACCGAAGTTCCGCCGCATGCGTGCCGCTCTTGTCACCGCGCGAAATAAAGGACACATTGCCCGCCGACAATTTTTTCAGCGCTTCCACGATGTCATTGCCTTTGGTTTTGGCTGGATCCGAGACCGGCCCGATCAGCACAAAGTCGTTGTACATGACGGGAAAGCGTTTGACGGCAAAGCCTTCGGCCACCACCTTTTCTTCAGCAACTTGATCATGCACAAACAAGACGTCGGCGTCACCGCGACGCCCCATGTCGATGGCCTGGCCCGTGCCCAGCGCCACCACCTTGACCTCGATGCCACTGGCCTTCTTGAATTCCGGCAGCAGGTAGGCAAACAGGCCCGACTGCTCGGTCGATGTGGTCGAGGCCACGACGATAGCTTGCGCGTGAACGGACGCGCAGGCGACAAGCAGCGCAGCTGCCAGTACGGACTTCAAATTCTTCATACAAGTTCTCCTTTGACAAACAAATGGGCGGCCGGACAGTGCTCTTGCAACATCGGGCCATTAAAAAAATCGGCTACCGGCAAATCCGCCAGCAAGCGTCCGTGCTCCAGATAAATCACCCGACTCGCCAGGCGCTTGACCTGACCCAGGTTGTGGCTGGCAAATACCAGCGTCATCGCGGCAGCAGAGTTGGCAAACTCTTCCATCAGCGCCTCGACTTCGCGCTTGGCGTGCGGATCCAGACTGGCAGTTGGTTCATCGAGCAGCAAGATCTGCGGATCGAGCGCCCAGGCGCGTGCCATCGCCACGCGCTGCTGCTGCCCGCCCGAGAGCTTGCGTGCGCTGCGCTGTGCCAGCTCCGTCAATCCGACCCGCGCCAGCGCCGACAAGGCCAGGGTCTTTGCCAGCGCCCAGGGCCGGCCGCGCAACCACAGACCCAGCGCCACATTGTTTTGCACCGTTGTGCGCAACAAGTGCGGCCTTTGAAACAGCATGGCCTGCTGCTTCAGAGGCGCCGCCTGCACCTGGCCCGAGGTCTGGCGCAACAGGCCATGCAAGAGACGCAACAGCGTGCTCTTGCCACAACCATTGGCACCCACCAGGGCCACCCGCTCGCCCGGTGCAATGCGCAGCGTCACATCGGACAAGGCGCGCACGGCGCGCTCGGAACGCCCAAAATGCACACTCGCCTGATGCAACTCAAACAAGGCGCTCATGCAGAGACCTGCAACACGGGCGCCACCTTGGCTGCGCCACTGCCTTCCGAGTCTTCACGCCAGCGCCGCAGCAGGCCAATCAGCACGTTGAGCAGCAGCACGACGGCCAGCAGAATCAAGCCCAGACCGAGTGCCAGCGGCAGGTCGCCTTTGCTGGTCTCCAGCGCAATCGCCGTCGTCATGACACGGGTGAAACCATCGATGTTGCCGCCCACAATCATGACCGCACCAACCTCCGAGATGGCCCGCCCAAAAGACGCAATGATCACAGTCAGCAGCGCGTAACGCTCGTCCCAGGCCAGCAGCAGACTGCGCACCAGGGAGCCGGCACCAAGCGATCGCAATTGCTCACCATGCGCGTTTTCCACGTCTTCCACCGCCTGTCGCGTCAGGGCCGTCACCACCGGCAGCACCAGGATCGCCTGCGCCAGCACCATGGCCTTGAAGCTGAACAACCAGCCCAGATAACCCAGTGGCCCGGAGCGTGACAGCAGCAAGTACACCACCAGTCCCACCACCACCGAAGGTACGGCCAGAAAAGTATTGAGCAGGGTCAGCAAGGCATTGCGCCCGGCAAATCGCGCCACACCCAGCCAGGCGCCCAGCAACAAACCCAGCGCGCAGGCGATCGCACAGGCCGTGGCACTGACCGACAGCGAGCGTCCGACAATGCTGAGCAGGCTGTTGTCAAGAGAAATGACAAGTTGCAGCGCGGTAGACGCGCTTTCGGTGAATGATGTCATTTAGACTATCGTAACGACCATTCCAATTACCACCTATATGAAACGCTGTGCATAGGCTCCAGTTCCACTACACCCTCTCGCGCGACAGCAGCCCGGCGCTGGTACGCAACCCTTTGATCGATTTGCTGCAGGCAGTCTCAAGCCAGGGCTCCATCTCGGCCGGAGCGCGCGCGCTGGGCCTGTCGTATCGCCACGTCTGGGGCGAGCTCAAACGCTGGGAAAACGAGTTGGGCAACGAACTGGTGGTCTGGGAAAAAGGACAATCGGCCCGTCTCACCGAATTTGGCGCCAAGCTGATGTGGGCCGAGCGGCAAGCCCAGGCCCGGTTGGCGCCGCAGATTGAAGCGCTGCGCGCCGAGTTGGAGCGCACCTACGCCCAGGCCTTCGACGACTCGGTGCATGTGGTCACGCTCTACGCCAGCCACGACGAAGCACTCAGCACCCTGCGCGAGTACGCGCTGCAGCAAGCCCACGCACAGACGCAGGGCCAGTTGCACCTCGACATCCGCTTTACCGGCAGCGTTGATGCGATTCGGGCGCTCAACGAAGGCCGCTGCGTGATGGCAGGCTTTCATACACTGCTCGACAGCGGCGCCAGGACACTGACCGAGCGCACCTACAAGCCCTTGTTGCGTCCGGGTCTGCACAAGATCATTGGTTTTGCGCAGCGCACCCAGGGCTTGATGGTGGCCAGGGGCAACCCGCTGGGCCTGCACTCACTGCAGGATGTGGCTGCAAGGCAGGCGCGCTTTGCCAACAGGGCGCTGGGTACCGGCACGCGTGTGGTGCTCGACGAGTTGCTGACCCGCGCTGCTGTGCCAGCGAGCTCCATCAAGGGCTACGAGCACACCGAGCCTTCACACGCAGCAGTCGCCAACGCGGTGGCGGCTGCTCAGTTTGATGTGGGCCTGGGCATCGCCGCAGCAGCGCTAGGAGCAGGACTTGACTTTGTTCCGCTGGCCCAGGAGCGTTACCACCTGGTCTGTCTGAAGTCGGCATTGACGCAACCCGGCACACTTGCCCTGCTACAACTCCTGAGGATGCCCGAGTGGCAGTCAACCATGCAGAGCATTCCCGGCTACAAGGCTGTGCAGAGCGGCGAAGTGCTGGCCATGCGCCGTGTCTTGCCCTGGTGGGACTATCGACAAAAGAAGTTGCCAGTCCGGATTCAAACTTAAGCATTAAGCCTGGGATGCCCGTCTGGCGAGAAACGCCGCCCGATCGCTGGTTTACCCGCATACAAGTAGTCCGGGCAGGCTGTATGCTACCGGGCAATTCAGGCATGTTTCCGACACTCAGGTAGGCAATCAAAAAGGACTTCGGGCTTACCCGAAACGGAGATAGGCTCATGGTTCCGCCACGCGAAAATTGGAGCTTCAACACTGGAGCGTCGCCTGCAAACTATCCCCGACTTGGGATGGATGAACGGCCGGATTCTCCCAAACCCTTCATCGTTGAATCGCATGCGCGCTGCGCGTATCAGGGGCTGAAGGCTCATGAGTCGTGCGACTATGCGGCTTTGGTGCCAGCCGATTTTCAGATGGCGCTGGAACGCAACGCGCGCCTGATCGCGCAGGCCACCTCGGTGCTGACCATGCTCGGCAGATCCGTCGCCGATTTTGGCAGCATGATTGTCTTGACCGACGGTACCGGAACTATTCTGCGCACCCAATGCCAGAGCACGTTCATTGAACAGGCAGACAAGGTTGCATTGCGCCCAGGTGTGAGTTGGTCGGAATCGTCCAAGGGAACCAATGCGGTAGGCACGGCCCTGATCCTGGAGTCGGACATCCTGGTGCAAGGCGAGGAACATTTCTTTCAATCGAATCATTTCCTCAGCTGTGCGGCCTCACCCATTCTCGATCATTCAAGCAATGTGATTGGCGTGTTGGACGCCTCGGGTGACAAGCGCTCTTTTCACCCGCACACTGCGGGACTGGTAGCGATGTGTGCTCGAACCATTGAGAACAACTGGTTCCGGGATAAATTTCGGCAGACGCCACAGTTGCACTTCCATGCCGTCGCCGAACTGATCGGCACGTCTGAAGAGGGCATCATTGCTTTTGGCGAGGACGGGCAAATCCTGGGCGCCAACCGGGAGGCACTGAGAATCCTGGACATCAGCGCATCCACTTTACGCGTCAAGGGTCTGCGCCTACTCTTTGGTTTGGGCTTCGCAGAGCTCATGGACAAGTTGCGCTACACCACGATGACACCAATGCAGTTGCACCTGAGTAGCGGGAAAGCTGTTTTTATTCGTATCAGCTGGAACGAGGCTGCCGGCTTCTCGAAGACGATCAATGCCTCAATCAGCCAGGTACATCCGTCACGGGCTGCAGCAGCATCCTCATTACTCCTTGGGAAGGGCACACCGGCAGTAAAAAAGGCAAGCTACCAGCTTGATGAACTCGACGCCGGCGATGCGCAGGTGCGCGCAGTAGCGCAGAAAGTCCGCCAGGTCATCGACAAGGATATTTCAATTCTGATCGTCGGCGAGACCGGCACGGGCAAAGAACTTTTGGCCAAGGCCATTCATCAATTCAGCGGACGCCGGAATCAGCCTTTTGTTGCGATCAACTGCGCCTCGATTCCGGAACAGCTGATTGAGTCCGAACTGTTTGGTTATGAGGAGGGCGCTTTCACCGGCGCCAAGCGCAAGGGAGACCTGGGAAAGCTGTCGCAGGCGAACGGCGGGACACTTTTTCTTGATGAAATTGGCGACATGCCTTTGCCCTTGCAAGCGCGGCTGCTGCGGGTTTTGCAGGAGCGCAAAGTCGTTGCCTTGGGCGGGCACCGTTCGACCGACATCGACATCAACCTGATTTGTGCGACGCATCGCAACCTGCGCGAACTGATGGATCAGCGAATATTTCGCGACGATCTGTACTACCGGATCAACGGTATTTCGGTCAAGTTGCCGCCCTTGCGTGACCGAACTGACCTGGCAGGACTGTGCCAAAGGATCTTGCGTGAGTTGTCGCCGCATCACGCGCTGAGCATTCAACCCTCATTGATGGCCTCCTTTTTGCGCTATTCCTGGCCTGGCAACCTGCGCCAACTTAACAACGTTCTGAAGACGGCCGCCGTCATCGCCATGAGCGACCGTGAAATCACCACAGCGCATCTCGCTGACGATTTCAAGGAAGAACTTGCAGCGCTCAGCCTGCTGCCGGCTTTGGTCAAGGCTGGCGCGGCGGCGCCACCGACTCGCCCGCTTGCCGCTGGGGAGTTCATCAACACTTGGGATCTGGCCAATTTGACAGCATCGAAGGCAGCGCCGACAAACAGCCTGGAACACGTTGAAATCACGACCATCATGCGCGTACTCGCCGCCTGTGCCGGCAATGTATCGATGGCATCGAAGCAACTTAACATCAGCCGCAACACGATTTACCGAAAGCTCAACCGGCAGGCGTGATTCCTTACTGCGTTGGTTTGTCGAACGCATAGCGCAGGCTGATCCAGATGGATCGCGGCGCGCCAGGTGCGTAGAAAGTTGATTGCACAAGGGGATAGCCGGCTGCGCTTGATCCACCCAACGGCCTTGCGACAAAATTCCCGCTGGCATCGAAGCCGGTCGGACCCAGCTGAGCAGCTGTGTTGTAGCCCGTATTCAAGAGATTGCTTACTTGCGTCGTTAATTGCCACTGTGGCGCCACGCTGTAACTGGCAGTCAGATTGAAAACTGCATAGCCAGCGCTTTGGCCTGACCCCAGGTAATTCGTCCCATCCGCCAGGTGCGCATTGTTCTCGTTGCCGCGTGCAAAAGCACTGCTAAGCGCCAGCATGCTGACACTCA
>JBAXFI010000002.1:0-82540 GCA_037139995.1 Comamonadaceae bacterium
CGTGCTTGATGTGCTTGTCGGGCTTGGCCACAAAGCCGCGCAGGCGTTCGCGGGCGAAGCCAATCGCGGCCGGGGCATCCGAGAAAATCGGGCCATGACCAGGAATCACCAGCGCAGGTTTGAGCGCTTCGATCAGGTCAATGGTGGCGCCCACCGCGTCAAACGCGTTGAGGCCTTCCAGTTCGGGAAAAACCACACCAAAGCCGCGCTCCCACAGGGCGTCAGCCGAGACCAGCACACGTGAGGCTGGCTCGAACAGGATCAACGAGTGCGTGTCATGCCCTGGCGCAGCGTGCACCTGCCAGTGGACGTCGCCCAGCCTGACCTCGCTGCCTGGCAGCAGCACCTCATTGAATTCAAACTGCGGACAATTCTGACCGGTCGGCGCGTAGGTGAGCGCATGCGGGTCCCAGGCTCGCACGTGCTCGGCCAGACCCGGTGGAATCAGCGTCTTCAGATCCGGGTAGCGCGCCTGCAGCGCGGCATTGCCGCCGCAGTGGTCGCTGTGCAGATGGGTGTTAACCAGTACGTCGAGCGCTCGACCTTCCAGAGCAGACTCGACCAGAGCCACGGTTTGCGGCGCGTGCGTGACGTAGCCGCTGTCAATCAGCGCCGTCTTGTCCTTCCCGCGGATCAGGATGTTATTGGAGGAGAGCCAGCCGCGCTGGAAAACGGTGATTTCTTTAGGGAGCATGGGGTGCAATGATTCCATCGGTTCAGTCAGACCTGCGGCAGCAAAAAGCGCCGCTCCCAGGCGCTGATCTCGCGCAGATAGCTCTCATACTCCAGCGCCTTCACCGCGCAAAAGCCGGTAACAAAGGCATCGCCCAGCAGGCGCCGACCAGGCACGCTGCGCTGCATCTGTTCGAGTGCCGGCAAAAAGCTGCGTGCCAGTGCATGGCCGCCGTCGTAGGCGCTGTCGCTCAGCAGGATCGGCTCGGTCGCCGTCAGGGCTTCATCCATGCCGGCCAGTCCGGCGGCCAGCGAGGCGGCGATGGCCAGGTAGGGGTTGGCGTCGGCACCGGCAATCCGGTTTTCCACGCGACGAGCCACCGGCGAACTCACCGGAATGCGCAAGCCGGTGGTGCGGTTGTCATAGCCCCAGAGCATGTTGACCGGCGCCTGGCTGTCCCTGACAAAACGGCGATACGAATTGACGTGCGGTGCAAAGATCAGCATCAGGTCCGGCGCATAGGCCTGCAACCCACCGATGAAGTGGCGGAAGCGCTCGCTCTCGCTGCCGTCCTCCCTGCTGAAAATGTTGCGCCCCTGCGCGTCCAGCACGCTCTGGTGCAGGTGCATGGAACTGCCGGCTGCGCCGGCCATCGGCTTGGCCATGAAGACAGCGTTCAGGCCATGCTTGATGGCGATCTCCTTGGCCGCGTACTTGAATAAAAATGCCTGATCCGCCGCTGCCAGCGCGTCACCATGCAGCAGATTGATCTCGTACTGGGTCGGCCCGACCTCGTGAATCCAGCTGTCGGCGCGCACGCCCAGGGTGTCGAGGGCGGTACGAAACTCGTCCCAGAACGGCGCCAACTCATTGAGCATGTTCAGGCTGAACGCCGACTGCCCGACCTCGGCGCGGCCATTGCGTACCACCGGTGCCGTCAGGGGCTGCGCCGGGTCGGTGCTGGGTGCCGTCAGGTAGAACTCGATCTCGGGCGCTACCACCGGCTGCAAGCCCTGCCCCGCATAGCGCGCCAGCACGGTCTTGAGCAGAGAACGTGCGGCAAAGGCACAGGGTTCGCCGCTGAGTTCCATGCAGTCATGAATCGCGACGGCCCGCGCCGTGCTGGACCAGGGCGAAAGCTTCAGGGTTGCGTAATCCGGCAACAGTCGCACATCGGGGTCCGAGTCCGGAAAAATCGGGTCGTAGGAATAATCGCCGGTAACCGCCTGCATCGGGATCGCCTGCGCGATGCGCAGTTCGGCACCTGCTACAAAACTGGCCGCTGGCATCAGCTTGCCACGCGGATAGCCCGAGATGTCGGCAAAGATGCATTCGACGTCCCGAATACCGTGCTGCTGGAAGAAGGCCTGAACTTGTTCTCTGCTGAATTGCTGCATCGGCCTATTCTCCGACAATTCCTTGCGCAGACCGCCTTGCCCAGGGATAGTGCGCAGGTTTAACATCGGGCTGTGCAAATCTCCCTGACGATTCCATGAATGCGTCGATCGGTGTCATTGCCGCAAGCCTGCTGCTCGCGGCCGTCATGCTGGGTCTGTACCTGCGTGAACGTCAGCGCCGATTGCAACTTGGCTTCAAGCTGGAACAAGCCACGCAGCAGATGTCGATCCAGTTGGAGCATGACCCGCTGACCGGTCTCTTGACGCGTTCGGGCTTGGATGTCGTTCTGGAAAAGGCGGTGCAAAAGGTTGACAGTTCCGGCGGTGCTTTTTGTGTGCTTTATGTGGCGCTGGACAATTTTGGTTTGCTCAACGATGCCTTTGGTCAGTCGATTGGCGACCGCCTGCTCAAGGAAGTCGCCGAGAGGCTGAGCCGCTGCGCCGAGCTGAGCACCGAGGCCTGCCGCATCACGGCAGGCGAGTTTGCGCTGATCGTCAACGGCGGTCTAGCCATTGGGCGCAGCGCTGCCAAGAACGTGAACGCAGCACTGGCTGAGCCTTTCAGATTTGAGGCGATTCAAACCCAGGTGAGCTGCTCCATTGGGATCGCAAGCTATCCCGAGCATGGATCGCGCGCCAAACTGCTGGGCAACGCGGCGCTCGCCATGCGCAGTGTCAAGCTCAATGGCGGCGGCGACTTTTGCCAGTACGACCTGAAAATGGGTCTTGAGGTGCGCGAACAGGCGGTGCTGGTCAACGATCTGCGCAAGGCACTTGAACTGGGTCAGTTCGAGCTTTACTTTCAACCCAAGATTGATGCGATCAGCCTGCAGGTGACGGCTGCCGAAGCTTTGCTGCGCTGGCACCACCCGGAGCATGGCCTGGTCAGCCCGGTTCTTTTCATTCCACTGGCAGAGCGTTATGGCCTGATTGGTGCCCTGGGCAACTGGGTAATTCAAGAAGCCTGCCGCAAGGCAGCGCGCTGGCGTGAGCACGGCCTGCGCATGCGCGTGGCGGTCAATATCTCCGGTTACCAGATGCGCGAAGATGATCTGGTCGAACGCATAGAGGCGGCCCTGCACCGCAGCGGCCTGCAGCCCAGTCGCTTTACCTGCGAGATCACGGAATCGGTTGCCATGGAAGACACCAAGGTCACCCAACTCACCTTCGACAAAATGCGCAAAGCCGGTTTTCATGTCTCAATCGACGACTTTGGCACCGGCTATTCAAGTCTGGCAACGCTGCGCCGGTTGCCTGCGGCCGAACTCAAGATTGACCGCGCTTTTGTCTCCGACCTGGAAGAAAGCGAAGACGCCCGCTCCATCGTCAAGTCCATCGTCAGCCTGGCGGCGGCACTCAACTTGCGAGTCGTTGCCGAGGGCGTGGAAACGCCCGGTCAGTGCGCTCTGCTGGTCAGCATGGGATGCAATGAACTGCAGGGCTATCTGTTCTCGATGCCGATTCCGGGCGATGAACTGGAACGCCTGGCCTTGAACAATCACCGCCTCAAGACAGTCGAATTCCGCCAGTCGCTGTTCGCCACCACACTGCCGACCGAACTCGATTCATCGCTGCATTAGCCACCCGGCTCTCAGTACTGGTAAACGCCGCGTCCGGTCTTGCGACCCAGACGACCCGCGGCCACCATTTCCTTGAGCAGCGGGCAGGGCCGGTACTTGCTGTCGCCGAACTCGCTCAGGTAAACCTCCATCACGGCCAGGCAAACATCCAGGCCCACCATGTCGGCCAGCGCCAGCGGACCGATGGGCTGATTGCAGCCGAGCTTCATGCCGGCATCGATGTCCTGCGCAGTGGCCAAGCCTTCGGCCAGCACGAAAAAAGCTTCGTTGATCATGGGCACCAGAATCCGGTTCACCACAAAGCCGGGGGCGTTGCGCACCGTGATCGGCGTCTTGCCCAGCGCCCTGGCCATGGCCTGCACGGCGTCGTGCGTAGCGTCGCTGGTCTGCAGGCCGCGGATGATTTCGACCAGCGCCATCATGGGCACCGGGTTGAAGAAGTGCATGCCGATAAAGCGCTCGGCCCGGCTCGTCACTGCCGCCAGTTTGGTGATAGAAATGGACGAGGTGTTGGAGGCCACGATCACGTCCGGCGGCACGATGGCGTCGATCTGCTTGAGGATCTTGACCTTGAGATCGTAGTTTTCGGTGGCTGCCTCAATCACCAGTTGCGCTGACTTCAGATCCTCGTAACTTGTGCTGCCCTTGATGCGCGCCAGCGCTGCATCATGCTCCGCGCTGGTGATCTTTTCCTTCTTGATCAGCCGTTCCAGACTGCCGGCCACGGTGGCCACGCCCTTGGCGACAGCTGCCTCATTGATGTCAACCATGACGACGTTCAGGCCGCAGACCGCGCACGCCTGTGCAATGCCGTTACCCATGGTGCCGGCACCGATGATGCCTACTGTGTTGATGCTCATGATGAAGACCTCCGATAAATAGAAACAATGTTAACGGCTCGGGACTGACGCACTTTGACGCAGCTCACGTCGCAGCACCTTGCCGATGGCGCTGCGCGGCAGCTCCGACAGAAACTGCAGGCTGGCGAGGCGTTGCGTTTTGCCCAGGCGCTGATTGGCCCACTGCAGCAGTTCTTGCGACTCGATCACTGCGCCGGGTATGCGCACGACGTAGGCGGCCGGCGTTTCGCCCCACTGCAGCGAGGGCAACCCCACCACCGCCGCCTCTGCCACGCCCGGGTGCTGGCGCAGCACGGCTTCCAGATCGCTCGGATAAATGTTGAAGCCTCCCGAGATGATCATTTCCTTCTTGCGGTCGATCAGCGTCAGAAAGCCGTCGGCGTCAAAGCGCCCGACGTCACCGGTGCGGATGAAGCGTTTTCCACTGGCGTCGAACCACTCCGCTTCGCGCGTTTTTTCTGCCTGACCGTGGTAGCCCAGCATCATGCCAGGCGAATGACCTACGACCTCGCCGGCCTCGCCCGCGGGCACTTCGGCGCCGTTGTCGTCAATCAAGCGAATGTCGTGCCCGTCGGCGGGTTGACCGACCGTATGCAATTTGTCGGGGTGCAGGTGTGCTTCGAGTATGCAGGTGCCGCCGCCCTCCGTCATGCCATAGAACTCCACGAGAGCACCGGGCCAGCGCTTGAGCACATCGGCTTTCAGGCTGGCAGCAAAAGGAGCGCTGGTGGAAAACTTGACCTGAAAACCCGACAGGTCAAAGCTGTCAAAGCCCGGAAGCGCCATCAGGCGCTGGTACTGAACCGGCACCAGCATGGTGTGGGTCACCCTATGCTGCTGCGCCAGTTGCAGATAGTCGGGCGCCTTGAATTTGGGCAGCAGCAGCACCGTGCCACCAAAGCCGAGCGTGGGAAAGAACACCACCAGCGTGGTGTTGGAGTACAGCGGTGTCGACAGCAGCGTGACGCTCTGCGGCCCGTAGCCGTAGGCAGCACCGCGGCGCACATGGGCCCAGCGCATGCCATGCGATTGCACAATGCCCTTGGGCTGGCCCGTGGTGCCCGAGGAATAGATGATGTTAAAGGGCGACTGTGGCTGCAGTTGCACCGGCGCCGGCTTTTGTTCGGCCGGCGCCAGCCAGTCGTTCAGTGCCTGGCCCACCGGAGCATCGTCCAGGGTCACCGTCGCCAGCGCGCTCAGTCCGTCCTGCTGCAGGATGGCGACATTCGCCGCATCGGTAAAGACCATGCGCGCCTGGGCGTCCGACACCATGCGTGCCAGGCTGGCGGCGGTAGCGCTGGGGGCCAGCGGCGCCACCACCACACCGGCGCGCAGCGCGCCCAGAAACACGGCAGCGTACTCGATCGACATCTCGGCGCAAATGGCAATCGTGTCGCCAACCTGCAGGCCATCGCGCTGCAACGCCGCTGCAGCGCGGTCCATCAGTGCGTCCAGCGCGCCGTAGTCAAGCTGACGCTGGCCTTGCACCAGCGCACGGCGTTGCGGATCGTCCATCGCATGCCGGCCAATCAAATCACTGACGAGAGCAAATTCCTGGTCCATCCGTGCTGTATTCATCTGTTCCATACTATTCCTGCGAAAACATTAGAGCAGATTCAAAGTGAGCCGGCTGCGCCCACAAGCGCGGCACCTGGCGCAGATCGCCGCTCACACCCGTCAAGCATCTTGCTGGACGCACTGGCGCTGCGTGTCAAGGCTGCGGCATTGGCCAGTACCTGCTGATTGAATCGAGCTACACTGGTGCACCGGTAGCGTTAGCTTGTGCTGACGCGCAACGGAGACCAGGATGTTGAACTGCGGTCGTGAGAACGAAAATCAGACAAGAGGGAGAGAAACTTTATGAAACTCACCGACCTGCTGGATCAACCCATCAAGCTGCCAACAGTACCGAAGGTCACCCAGCGATTGATCGAAAGCTTTGCATCTGAGGACGTCTCAGTCGATGAGATTGCACACCAGGTCAGCGTGGATCCTGTGCTCAGCGCCAAGCTACTGCGCTTGGCAAACTCGGCCTATTTCAACTTTTCGCGCGCCATCGGCACCGTCGACGACGCCTTGCGCATGTTGGGTTTGGTGATGGTACGCAACCTGGTGCTGGGCCATGGCATGGTCGCCGCCTTTCGCAACACCCCAGGCATGAACCTGACACAGTTTTGGCGCTACAACCTCTACACGGCCTGCGCCGCTCGTTGGCTTGCAGGTACGACGGTCGCAAACTCTGACCTTGTTTTCACTCTGGGCCTGTTTCACGGTATTGGCCAGTTGCAGATGCATGCTGGAATGCCAGCCGTGATGGCGCAGTTGGACAAGCAGCTTGGCGTGCTGCACGCTGACCGGGCTGAACTCGAGAAGAAGACGCTTGGGTTTCACTACGGTGAAGTCTCGGCTGCGCTGGCCGAGATCTGGAAGTTTCCGCCGCCCCTGATTCAGGCCCTGCGTGAGTTTGCACAACCCCTGGCGAGCGGCGAGTTCCTGGAGACCGCTGCCTGTGTCCATTTGGGAGCCTGGCGGGCGCGCACGGAGGTTCTGGAAATGACAGAGCAGGAGGTGCTGGCGACTTACCCGAGCGCTGTTGGCAAACGACTGGGTAAAGACCCCAGCTGGGTTTCGACCATTGCAGCCCAGACCCCGGGTCTGGTGGCCGACGTGATGCCGCCGCTCAATAAACTGACCGAAGGTCTGGACGCACTACTGGCCTGACTGACGTCAGATCATTTCGCTAGGGTGTGACACTCTTGCTGGTGTTGGCAAGAAACTTCACCAGTGCCACCTGGAGCGACTCAATCTCGGATCTTAGTTCCCGATAGACCGCACTGGCCTGGGTCACATCGGAGTCGGCGCCGAATCGCTCCAGTTTGGCGCTCAGCTCGACAACGCGATGCGCGTTGAAATTTCCGGCGAGACCCCGCAGAGTATGCGCCGATCGACGCAAGACGGCAGCGTCCGCAGCGTCAATGGCATCTTCGATTTCCTTCATCTGCCGCGGACAGTCGTTCAGAAAGTCTTGTCCAATGGTCTCGATGACCCATGCGTCTGCTGTGCCCAGCAAATCAGTGTAGTCAGGTGCCCCTGCCGGACCCGAGCTCTCGGGTTGAGGCTGCGCGGAGGCGGGAAAGACATTGGCCAGGATGGCACTCAGTCCCTCCGTATCGATCGGCTTCGAAACGCAGCTGTCCATGCCAGCAGCAAGGCAGAGTTGCTGATCCTGCGGCGCCTCGCCCGCGATCATCGCGACGATCGGCGTATGTCGACCGTGCGCGCCTTCACGCGCCCGGATCTGCCGGGTCGCCTCGATACCACCCATCCCTGCCATTTGCATATCCATCAGAATCACGTCATAACTGTGCTGACCGGACTTCTCCACGGCTTGAGCGCCACCATCGGCGAAGACGACGCGATGACCCCACTTGAACAGCAGGGACGACACGAGCTTCTGTCTTAGCTGGCCATCTTCAACCAGCAGGATGAACAGTTGCTTCTGCAGCCGCGATTCCTTCAGGTTGTGCCTCGTGATCAACACCGAGTCGCTTCTTGCGCTCATGGTCATCTTGATGGCGTTCAAGAGTTCGTTCTGGTCTATCGGCTTGGTCAAGTACGCAAGCACGCCGAGTTCACGACATCGCTGCGCGTCGCCACGCATCCCGCCCGAAGTCAGCATCATCACGGCTGCGTCGGACAATTCTGGTGTTCGCTGAAATTTCCCGGCAAGCTCGAAGCCATCCATTTCAGGCATCAGACCATCAAGCAACACCAGCTTGAAGGGCTGACCCTCGCGCTGGGCAAGAGTGGCAACTTCGAATGCCTGGGTTGCGCTGTCGGAAGTGGTCGGTTTCATGCCCCACTTCTTCACCAGCTGCGACAACAAGCGCAAATTCATCGCATTGTCATCAACGATCAGCACCGGCATATCGTTGAGTTGGCTTGTCATCGGACCCTGCTGCTTTAGCGTCGTCATTTCAAACGGTGCATCAAAGCTGAAAACGCTACCTACCCCTGGCGCACTCCGACAGCCGAGCGTTCCGCCCATGGCGGCAACAATCTGGCGGCCAATGGCAAGACCAAGACCGGTGCCTCCATACTTTCGGGTTGCCGAACTGTCGGCCTGCGTAAAGGCATCAAAAATGCGCCGCTGCTGGTCTTCCGGGATGCCAATACCATGGTCTTCAACTTCAAACCCCAAGACCACGACCTTGCCCTGTGTCGCCTTTTGCTTCACCCGAACTTCGACTTCTCCGCTTTGCGTAAACTTGACGGCATTGCTGATCAGGATAATCAAAACCTGGCGCAGGCGGCCGGCGTCGCCGAGCAGGATGTTGGGAATGCTCTCCTCCACTTCGTAGAGAAGCACGAGTCCTTTTCGCTGTGCCTCCGGCGCGATCGGCTTTGCTGCGCTCGTGACCAGCGATCGAAGATCAAACTCGACGCTTTCCAGCGTCAGCTTTCCGGACTCCAGTTTCGAAAAGTCCAGAATGTCGTTGATGATGTGAAGCAGGGCGTCCGCCGACGACTTGACGACGTCCAGATACTCACGTTGCTCGGCGTTGAGCTTGGTATCCAATACCAGTTCGGTCATACCAATGATGCCGTTCATGGGCGTGCGGATTTCGTGACTCATGGTGGCTAAAAAGTCGCTCTTCGCCCGGTTCGCCGTTTCGGCAGCCTCCTTGGCTTGCGTCAATTCACCAACGTGATCGTGAATAGTGCGCGACATGGCGTTGAATGCGGTGCCAAGCTGCCCAAGTTCGTCCAAACCTTCGTTGACTGGCGCAGGACTGTAGTTGCCATTGGCCACCTCCTGACTGGCACGAGTCAAATCCGCCAAGTGGCGTGTCATCCACAGGCCCAGCCCAGCCAGCAGCACCAGAGACAACAACAACTCGACGACGGCAATCATGGCGCTTTGGAGAATCAGGGATTGACGCGCTACCAGGATGTATCCCAGATCCATCCCGAAATGCAGCTGCCCCAGGATCTGCCCATACATCGAGATGGGGCTTTGCAGGTGATAGGTAGGGCTGCCTGTGGCGTCCGTCAGATCAAGCGACTTGTCTGCCGCCGGGAGGGCTCGCTCCGGCGGCCAACCACTGCTGGCGACGCGATTGCCTTGACTGTCGACCACTGCCAGGTAGCGCACACCCTTGCGGCTGATGCTCTCATCAAGCACAGATTGCACAGTCGCATAATCGCGCTGGGTCAGCGGCGCAATCGTCGCCGCGGTCAATATCGGCACTATTTCGCGCGACTGCAACTCAACTTGTTCGAACAGGTATTCGTTCATCAGGCGCACGCTGTTGAGCACCATCAGTGTCAGCATCGCAGCCTCCACCAGGATGGCAGTCAACAGCAGGCGTCCACGGAAGGAGCGAAACAGAGGTTTCATCGCTGCACTTCTTCGTGTGCCGCACTACTTGAGTGTTTTACGAACTTCGTCCGCATAGGGATCCATGGCTTGAAGTTCCTTGGGCTTGAGCGGTCGGTAACCTTCCAGCTTGAACTTTTCAAAATAGGCCCGTCCTTCAGTACTGCCCCCAAATTTCGCCAGCGCTGAATCAATCATATCCTTGCGTGCCCCATGGCGTTTGTTCAGCATGTACACGCGTCCCGCCATCGGTTCGCCAATAACCAGGAAGCTCAGCTGCGCCTGAATGTCACGCTGCAGACTCTGGTAATTGGCGAGCGACATGAATCCGGCTGCTGCTTCGCCCGCCAGCACCAGACGGGCGACACTGTCGGATGCGCTGACGTAGCGCACCGGATCGGTGTTGCCGTTCTGCCTCAACCAGTGCTGACCCCAAAGCGTGACCAGCGATGTCGACGACAAGCCCAGGACAGCCTTGCCTTTGAGATCCCTGGCCACCTTGTAGGTGTTCTTTCCTGCGACGACCGCAACCGCACGAAAATCCGCACTGTAGGTGGTCAAGGGCAGGTAGCCGGCATCGGTCTGGGCCAGACGCGCCTGGTGACCCGTTGTGATTGCGATGTCGTATTCCTGATTGATCATGCGCCGGGCAAACTCAGTGAAATCGGGTGCGGTCACGACTTCGACGGGCATGGCGAGCGCTTCCTGCAACTGTAGTCGCAGGGGTTGGTACATCTCCAATATCAAGCGGGCACTGGTGTGCGGTGCCACACCCAAGCGGAAGGCCGCCGCTGTTTGTGGATGCGCTACACCACAATACGCCAGGCCAAGCGTCAGGAGACCGCGACGCGAAAGGTTGAGTTTAGACATGGGAAAGCTCGTTGGTGATCTGTTCAAAGAACCCGGTTTGATGCCATCGGCTTCAACTTCAGCCAGGGCAGGATGCAGGCCACCAAGGCGTCTCGACTGAAGGGCTTTGACAGGAAATCATTCATGCCTGCCGCGCGGCATGCTTCTTTGTCCGATTTCATTGCGTTGGCTGTGAGGGCGATAATCGGACTGTTGGCATTGGGTCCGCCCGATTCACGAATCCGGCGGGTCGCCTCAATGCCATCCATTTCAGGCATCTGCATGTCCATCAGGATCAGACAGTAGCTGGCCCGACTCGCCGCGCTCACTGCCTCCATGCCGTTTTCTGCAAGATCGACCGAATAGCCAAGTTTGCCAAGAATTGTCAAGGCCAGCTTCTGGTTGATCTTGTTGTCTTCTGCCAGCAAGATGCGAGTGCCTTCATCTTCAACTGAGGTACTCGAAGGACTTGACTGAGGCGGCAGCTGCATCGAAAGTGGCGTGAATTGCGAACTCTGTTCCGCTCCCATGTTCTCGATGGTGGGCTCCATCGGCGCCTCGGTGCTTGCTGCAAGCGGCAGCTCAAACCAGAATCGGCTGCCTCTCGCGCAAGTGTCGTCAACGCCGATGCGGCCACCCATTCGCTCGACCAATTGCTTGCTGATTGACAAGCCTAGCCCGGTCCCCCCGAACTTGCGGGATATGGAAGCGTCGGCCTGACTGAAGTTGGAAAACAGGCGATGCCGTGCCTCAGGTGCGATGCCGATTCCCGAATCGATAATTTCGAACAACAAGCCCGTAGGCCGGCGCTCCACCCTGATTCGAACCTCACCGTGCTGCGTGAACTTGACCGCGTTGCCGGCCAGGTTGAGCAGCACTTGCCGTATGCGCTGGCTATCGCCAACAAAGGTGCCGCTGGCCCCGGGCGCAAGCTCGACCTCAAAGCCGATGCCCTTTTCTCGCACTCTTTGTCTGAGCAGGTTGGTAACGGTGTTGGTCAGGGCCAGCACTGAAAAGGCGTGGCTTTCGAATTCAATGTGACCAGCCTCAATCTTGGAAAGATCCAGAATGTCGTTGATGATGGCCAGGAGGGATTCACCTGCAATAACGACATTTTTGGCAAACCCTGTCTGCTCATCGTCGAGTTCGGTCTCCAGCAGCAGTTGTGCCATGCCAATGACGCCATTCATGGGCGTCCTGATCTCATGCGACATATTGGCCAGGAACTGTGACTTTGCCCGACTGGCACTCTCTGCGGAGAACCGCGCTTGCCGGTTGGCGCCGACAAAGAGTATGACCGTGCCCAAAGCGATGATCAGCATCATGCCGGCAATTGCCGCTAACAGGAAGTTTCGCCATTGCTCGCTGCGCAGGCGCGTCAGCTCGGGTATTGGCCAGGGCAAGTGAACAGTGCTGTTGCCATCGGCGACAACCTTGGAGACCAGGATCAGCGGCATGGACGCCCCTGCCAGACCGATGAGCCCGGGATAGCGCTCGCTGTCAATCACCCGCACATCCACAGCTTTGAAGCTGGTCCTCTGGTACAGCGCCTGCATCGACTGTGCAGACAATGTGCCAACCGTGGCGCCAGGCATGGTCTGGTATTCCAGGCCCTTGTTCTCGGCCAGCACCACAACGCCGTTGGAGTCGGCTATGAATGCGTTGTTAGGCCAGGTCCAGCGCTGAAAATCCGTGATGTCGCGCTTGGCCACGACAGTACCAATGAATATTTGTTTGTCATCCAGAACTGGATACGAATAGTACAAACCAGGAATCTTGCTGACCTTGCCAACAGCATATTGCTGGCCAGCCTGGCCTTTGCGTGCTTGCTGAAAATACTCACGCTCCAGAAAATTGGTACCGACAAAACTGGCGGGTTTGTCGGCGTTGCTTGAAGCGATACAGTCGCCCGCCGCATTCAGGAGCCAGATGACATCGGCATTGAGTCCGGTGGCAGCGCTGGCGAGGAAATTTCGAAAACCCGACTGCTCGATGCCGCTGGTCCAGAGGCGCTTGCGCTCTTCATAAGGCAAGGCCGAAGGGGCGGCTGCCGGACCAAACAGACCCAACTCCTTTCGCACCACCTGCTCACTGGCGAGCACACGCGGAATACTGCGCAGAATCTTCAGGGAATTTTCTATTTCCCCGGTAATACCATCGATTTGCTTGCGCGCCTGAACCAGCCCCTCTCGATAGGCCAAGTCTGCCACGTTGGCGCTGTAATAGGACGACACAAACCAGGCAACAACGATCCAGAGGAGAACGAGAAGCCCGATGAGCCTGTAGACCGGTCGGGAAGGGTGCTCGGAAGCGAGCCCGAATGGGCGTGCGCCCAGAAGGCCGCCGGACACGCGCGCCGCAAGACTTCGGCTTTTCATGAATGCATTGACTTTGTGGGTGAAATAGTTGAATTAGGCACAAAGTCACGCCCCTCTCAGCGGTCGAACACAAGGCAAAACCCACTTCTGCTCGGTGATTCGAAAAATTCGGAAATCGCGCAACATAGTCTGCTAGGAGAAGACTCTGCCGGGGAACACGGTTGAATACGAAGTGAAGGATTGACCTGTCATGACGCACCAGATACTTATTGTTGACGACACGCCAATCAATCTGACTCTGTTCGCGGCGTTAGTGAAGAAGATGGAAGGCTGTCAGACCAGAACCTTCTTGGATGCTCGCGATGGATTGGCATGGGCACAGCACAATGACTTTGACCTGGCCATTGTTGACTACATGATGCCTGACCTCGATGGCATCAAGTTCATTGAGCTGCTTCGCCAAACACCGGGAAAGGAAAGTCTGCCGATATTGATGATCACAGCCAATGATCAGAAGCATGTCCGCTACCTGGCGCTCAATGCGGGAGCAACAGATTTCCTGACAAAGCCGGTAGATCAGACAGAATTTCTTGCGCGGGCGACCAATATGCTGGTTCTCTCGGACGCAAGAAAGAAGCTGGCAGACCGGGCGGCGTGGTTGGCCGAAGAGGTCCGCAAGGCGACGCTTGAGATTGTTCAGCGCGAGCGGGAGACGGTCTATCGCCTATCCAAGGCGGCGGAATACCGCGACCCCGAGACAGGGGCACATATATTGCGTATGGCGCACTATTCCGAATTGATCGCACGCGAGCTAGGGCTGCCTGTCGCTGAGCAGGAATTGCTGCTTGAAGCTGCACCCTTGCATGACATCGGAAAAGTTGGAATCGCTGACGATATTCTGCTTAAACCTGGCAAGCTCGACCCGCGCGAGTTTGCCGTCATGCAGTCTCATACAACAATCGGCTTTGAAATTCTGAAAGACAGTTCGTCCAAAGTGTTGGACCTTGGCGCGCAAATAGCCCTGCACCATCACGAAAAGTTTGATGGAACAGGCTATCCAATGGGCCTAAGGGGCGAGGATATACCGCTGTCTAGCCGCATTGTCGCGGTGGCCGATGTGTTCGACGCTCTGACATCGGAGCGGCCTTACAAAACCGCCTGGGCACTCGACCAGGCGGCGCTGCACATCAAGGCGCATGCCGGATCCCACTTTGACCCCGCCTGTGTCAGCGCCTTTATTGCGCAGTGGAATGGCGTGCTTGAAGTGCGCCAGCGTTGGACCGAGACTACTCCACGGTGACGGACTTCGCCAGATTCCTTGGCTTGTCCACATCGGTGCCGCGCGCGCAGGCCGTGTGATAGGCCAGCAATTGCAGCGGAACCACGTGCAGCAGCGGGGAGAGCTCACCGTAGTTCTCGGGCATGCGAATGACGTGCAAGCCCTCTCCACTTTCGATTCGAGTATCGCCGTCGGCCAGCACATAGAGCACACCGCCACGGGCCCGCACCTCGTGCATATTGCTCTTGAGCTTCTCCAGCAGCGCGTCATTCGGCGCCACCGTCACCACGGGCATGGCACTGGTCACCAGCGCCAGTGGGCCGTGTTTGAGCTCACCTGCCGGGTAGGCCTCGGCGTGGATGTAGCTGATTTCCTTCAGCTTGAGCGCGCCTTCCAGCGCAATCGGGTAATGCAGGCCGCGGCCCAGAAACAGCGCGTTTTCCATCCTGGCAAAGTCCTGCGCCCAGGCCATCACCTGCGGCTCCAGCGCCAGCACCGCCTGCAAGGCGATGGGCAAATGGCGCATGGCTTTCAGATGGCGTGCTTCCTCTACCTCGCTCAGGCGCCCTTTGGACTGCGCCAGCGCCAGTGTCAGCAGGAAAAGGCCCGCCAGTTGCGCCGTGAAGGCCTTGGTGGAGGCGACACCGATCTCGATGCCGGCACGGGTGATGTAGGCCAGTTCGCATTCGCGCACCATGGCGCTGGTGGCGACGTTGCAGATGGTCAGCGTGTGTGTCATACCGAGACTCTGCGCATGGCGCAGCGCCGCCAGCGTGTCGGCGGTTTCGCCGGACTGCGTGATGGTGACCACCAGCGTCCTGGGGTTGGGTACCGAGTCGCGGTAGCGGTATTCGCTGGCCACTTCCACCTGAGTCGGAATTCTGGCGATGCTCTCCAGCCAGTACTTGGCGGTGCAGCCGCTGTAATAGCTGGTGCCGCAGGCCAGGATCAGGATCGAGTCGATGTCCTTGAAAACCCGGGCCGCGCTGACGCTGCCGTCAAACAGTTCAGGCACGATGCCGTCCACGCCTTCAAGCGTGTCGGCGATGGCGCGCGGCTGCTCAAAAATTTCCTTTTGCATGTAGTGACGGTACGGCCCCAGTTCCACCGCGCCACTGTGCGCCAGCACTGTTTTCACCGGGCGCTGCGTGCTGCTCAGGGCTTTGCCGGCCTTGTCGAACAGCCAGTATTTGCCCAGTTGCAGATCGACCAGGTCGCCTTCGTCAAGGTAAACGATCTGGTCGGTGACACCGACCAGGGCCATGGCGTCGCTGGCCAGAAAGTGCTCCTGGCCGTCCTTGCCCACCCCCAGAACCAGCGGTGAGCCGGCGCGCGCGCCTACCAGGCGGTGCGGCTCGTCCTTGCAGAACACGGCAATCGCATAGGCGCCATGCAGATGGGGCAAGGCCGCCTTGACGGCCTCAAACAGGTCGCCGTCGTACAGGCTGTCGATCAGGTGCGCGATGACTTCGGTGTCGGTCTGACTCTGGAAGCAATAGCCTTTGGCCTGCAGGGCAGCGCGCAACTCGTCGTGGTTTTCAATGATGCCGTTGTGCACCAGGGCAACGCGTCCGGGTCGACTGGCTGCGTCCGGCCCGACGCCGTGACTGAAGTGCGGATGCGCGTTGTGCACTGCCGGTGCGCCGTGCGTCGCCCAGCGCGTGTGCGCAATGCCGGTGTGGCCTTCAAGTTTGCTGGCACTCACCTGCTCGGCGAGCTCAGCCACGCGCGACGTGCTGCGGGCGCGCTGCAAGCCATTGGCCACCACCGCCACGCCACAGGAGTCATAGCCGCGGTACTCCAGTCGTGCCAGTCCCTGCACCAGGATAGGGACAATATTACGGGTAGAAACTGCGCCGACGATGCCACACATAGAATGCTCCAGTAAATGTAGGCTTAGATGGTAAAAGCACATCGGAGAAATTTGTTATCTATTTGTTAACACATTTGGCTTTTTATTTCATATCCGATTGTTTGTGAATATATTAAATTATTAGTGAAATTTTATGAAATATAATTTCATTGCTAAACGCTCAAGAACGCCAGTTCGACATAACACGTAGAATTACCTAAGCTTTAACCCGCTGGCGCCGGGCAGCGTAAATCGATAGCATGCAGGTACTCGCCAGGGGAGCGAACGTCTGTTTATTTGTCCTTGTGGCCGGAGATCCATTTGTCAGCGGAATTCATACTGGAAACGCGTGGACTGACCAAAGAATTCAAGGGATTCGTGGCGGTCAACCAGGTTGACCTGAAGGTGCGGCGCGGTCATATCCACGCGCTGATTGGCCCCAATGGCGCCGGCAAGACCACGTTCTTCAATCTGCTGACCAAGTTCTTGCACCCCAGCAGCGGCAGCATCAGCTTCAACGGCATCGATATCACGACGGAGAAACCGGCGCAGACGGCGCGTCGTGGCATCGTGCGCTCGTTTCAAATCTCGGCGGTGTTTCCGCACATGACGGTGCTGGAAAATGTGCGCGCCGCACTGCAACGCAATCTGGGTACGTCTTTTCATTTCTGGAAAGCCGAAAGCACCCTCACGCACTTGCACGGCCGCGCGCATGAGTTGCTGGCCGCGGTGGACCTGCAGGATTTCGCTGACGAACTCACGGTCAATCTGCCGTATGGTCGCAAACGCGCCCTGGAACTCGCAACCACACTGGCGCTGGAGCCCGAACTGATGTTGCTCGACGAGCCGACTCAGGGAATGGGCCACGAAGACGTCGACCGCGTCACGCAACTGATCAAGAAGGTGTCCAGTGGACGCACCATCCTGATGGTCGAACACAATATGAACGTGGTGGCCAAGATCGCCGACCGCATCACGGTGCTGCAGCGCGGTGCCATCATTGCCGATGGGCCGTATGCCGAAGTCGCCAGCAACCCGCTGGTGATTGAAGCCTATATGGGCACCGTCAGCACCGAGTTGCAGGGAACTCATTGATGAGAGCCGAGCTCCTGAAAATCGAGGACCTGCACGCCTGGTATGGCGAATCGCACATCCTGCATGGCGTCAACCTGACGGTGCATGAAGGCGAGGTGGTCACACTGCTCGGGCGCAACGGCGCCGGGCGTACCACCACGCTGCGCGCCATCGTCGGTCTGACCGGCAGGCGCAAAGGCTCCATCAAGATCAGGGACGTCGAAGCGATTCATCTGGCGCCGCACAAAATTGCGCGCCTGGGTGTGGGCTACTGCCCGGAAGAGCGCGGCATCTTTGCCAGCCTGACCGCTGCCGAAAACCTGATGCTGCCACCCACCATCGCTGCCGGCGGCATGAGCGTCGAAGAAATATACGATATGTTCCCGAACCTCAAAGAGCGTTCCAGCAGCCCGGGCACACGACTGTCAGGCGGCGAGCAGCAGATGCTGGCGGTGGCGCGCATCCTGCGCACCGGCGCGCGCCTGCTGCTGCTCGACGAGATCTCGGAAGGGCTGGCGCCAGTGATAGTGCAAAAGCTTGCCGAAATGATTCTGGCGCTCAAGGCGAAGGGCTACACGATTGTGCTGGTCGAACAGAATTTCCGTTTTGCAGCGCCGCTGGCGGACCGCTTCTACGTCATGGAGCACGGCACCATCGTGAAGCAGTTTGCGCAGGCCGAGCTGACCCAGAACATGGGCATGCTGCAGGAATACCTGGGCGTCTGACCCTTTTGGCACCACCTTTTTCAACCGACCTTCCCACCCTTAACTCAACAGGAGACACCATGAAACTCAAGACCCTCATCACCGCAATGAGCATCGGCTTTGGCGCTTGCGCCTTTGCCCAGGCACCCGGGCCAGTCAGAATCGGTTTCATCACCGATATGTCCAGCCTGTATGCCGACATCGACGGTCCGGCCGGTGGTGAAATGATCAAGTGGGCGGCGCAGGATTTCGGTGGCAAGGTGCTGGGCCGACCGATTGAAGTGCTGACGGCAGATCACCAGAACAAGGCCGACGTCGCCAGTTCCAAAGCCCGTGAATGGATGGACAAGGAAAGCCTGGCCCTGCTGATTGGCGGCACCAATTCCGGCACCTCGCTGGCCATGTCCAAGGTGGCATTGGAGAAGAAGCGGCCCTTCATTGCCATCGGCGCGGGCTCGGCCCGCCTGACCAACGAGGATTGCACACCCTACACCATCCACTATGCCTACGACACAGTGGCATTGGCCAAGGTCGCTGGTACGGCACTGGTGAAAGCCGGCAACAAGAGCTGGTACTTCCTGACGGCTGACTACGCCTTTGGCTACTCACTTGAAGGCGACGCGGCTACGGTGGTCAAGGCCAACGGCGGCACGGTGGCCGGCGCGGCACGCCACCCCCTGAACGCCTCCGACTTCTCGGCCTTCCTGCTGCAGGCGCAATCCTCCAAGGCACAGATTCTGGGCTTGGCCAACGCTGGCGGCGACTTCACCAATGCAATGAAGGCCGCCAAGGAATTTGGCATTACCAAGACGATGAAGGTCGCTGGTTTGCTGGTGTTCATCAACGACGTGCACAGCCTGGGCCTGGCCAATACCGAGGGCCTGCAACTGGCCGACAGCTGGTACTGGAATCAGGACGACGCCTCACGCAAATTTGCCAAGCGCTTCTTCGAGAAATACAAGCGCATGCCGTCGAGCCTGCAGGCTGCCGACTACTCCGCTGCCGCCAACTATCTGAAGGCAGTGCAGACTGCCGGCACCACCGACACGGAAAAAGTCATGAGCACGCTCAAGACCATGAAGTTCGACGACTTCTACAGCAAGGGGCAGATCCGCGCCGATGGCCGCATGATCCACGACATGTACCTGTTTGAAGTGAAGTCCAGCAAGGACTCCAGCACACCCTGGGATTACTACAAGACCATCGCCAAGATCCCTGGCGAGCAGTCCTTCACGACGGTGGCCGAGTCCAAGTGCTCGTTGCTGAAAAAGTAGGCTGACGGGAAGCGACGCACCTTCATGGAAATTTTCGGCATTCCCCATCAGGCCTTTTTGGGCCAGCTGCTGCTGGGACTGGTCAATGGCGCGTTTTACGCCATGCTCAGTCTGGGCCTGGCGGTGATCTTTGGTCTGCTGGGTGTCGTTAATTTCGCGCACGGTGCGCTTTACATGCTGGGTGCGTTTGCGGCCTGGATCATGCTGGACAAATTTGGCATCAACTACTGGGCGGCGCTGCTGCTGGCGCCGCTCGCAGTAGGTACGCTGGGTGTCGTGATCGAGCGCCTGTTTCTCAAGCATCTGTACAAGCTCGATCCGCTGTACGGTCTGCTGCTGACCTTTGGGCTGGCACTGATCTTTGAAGGGATCTTTCGCGAACTCTACGGCGCCTCCGGCCAGAATTACGATGTACCAGCGCTGCTCTCGGGCGCCACCAATCTGGGCTTCATGGTGCTGCCCAACTACCGCGCCTGGGTTGTGCTGGTGTCACTGCTGGTCTGTCTGGGCACCTGGTACCTGATTGAGCGCACACGGCTGGGTGCCTACCTGCGCGCCGGAACCGAAAACGCGCCGCTGGTGCAGGCTTTTGGCATCAACGTGCCGCTGATGGTGATGCTGACCTATGGCGCTGGCGCGGCGCTGGCCGGCCTAGCCGGCGTGTTGGCGGCACCCATCATCCAGGTCAATCCCCTGATGGGGTCGAACCTGATCATCGTGGTCTTTGCGGTGGTGGTGATCGGCGGCATGGGCTCCATCATGGGTTCCATCCTCACCGGTCTGGGGCTGGGCGTGGTGGAAGGTCTGACCCGCGTCTTCTACCCGGAGGCCTCCAGCATCGTGGTGTTTGTCATCATGGTGATCGTGCTGATGTTCCGCCCGGCCGGCTTGTTTGGCAAGGAAAACTGATCCATGACCCCCGCTGCCAAACTGATTCGAGTCACCTACATCGCGTTGCTGATCCTGGCGCTGCTGGCGCCCATGATCGGCCTGTATCCGGTGTTTGTGATGAAGCTGCTGTGCTTTGCCATCTTCGCCAGCGCCTTCAACCTGCTGCTCGGGTTTACCGGATTGCTGTCTTTCGGGCACGCCGCCTTTTTTGGATCCGCCGCCTACATCACGGGCTGGCTGATCAAGATGCAGCACTGGACACCCGAACTGGGCATTCTGGCCGGCATGCTGGGTGCCGGCGTGATCGGTGTGGTGGTGGGGCTGGTGGCGATCCGGCGTCAGGGCATCTATTTCGCGATGATCACGATGGCGATCGCGCAGATGGTGTTTTTTGTTTGCCTGCAGGCATCCTTTACCGGTGGTGAAGACGGCTTGCAGGGGGTGCCGCGCGGCGCCCTGTTCGGCCAGTTCTCACTGGCCTCGGATACCGCCATGTACTACCTGGTGGTGGCCGTGTTCGTGGCCTGCTTTCTGGCCATCTCGCGCATCGTGCACTCGCCGTTTGGCCAGGTTCTGAAGATGATCCGAGAGAACGAGCCGCGCGCCATTTCGCTGGGCTACCAGGTGGACCGCTACAAGCTGCTGGCGTTTGCCCTGTCGGCCGCGCTGTCGGGTCTGGCCGGATCCCTCAAGACCCTGGTCATGGGTTTTGCCACTTTGTCGGACACGCACTGGTCGATGTCGGGCGAGGTGATCCTGATGACGCTGCTGGGCGGGGTGGGCACTTTCTTCGGACCTGTCTTTGGTGCCGGCATCGTGATTTCGCTGCAGGACATGCTGGCCGACAAGGTCGGCTCCTGGGTCAACGTGATCATCGGTGTCATTTTTGTGCTGTGCGTGCTGGCATTTCGCAAGGGCGTGGTCGGCGAGTTGCAGGCCTTTCTGGAACGCCGTCGCGCCGCCGCCAAGCTGCAGGCGCGTTAGGCTGGAACTGTCTGCAGCGCCCTCAGAATGACTACGCTTGTTCTGGATGCCACCGATTTGCAGTTGCTCGCGCAGTTGCAGACCGACGCCGCGCTGAGCAACCAGGCACTGGCTGAGCTCCTTCACATTTCACCGCCAACCTGTTTGCGCCGCGTCAAACGGCTGCACGATGCCGGTCTGATCGAGCGCAAAATTGCCATCCTGAGCGTGGACAAGCTGGCCTCGCTGGTGGGCCACGGACTGTGCGCGATTGTCGAAATCACACTGGACCGGCAGGACAATGCAGCCTTGGAGGCGTTCGAGCAACGGGTCGCTGCACAGGACGCTGTGCAGCAGTGTTACCGAGTCTCACCCGGGCCCGACTTTTGTCTGGTGGCGCATTGCGCCAACATGCCGGAGTATCTGGCGCTGGGGCAACAGCTATTCACGGCCGATGCCAACGTGCGCAACGTCAAAACCTTTTTCAGCGTCAAGCGCAGCAAATTCGGCGCCCGACTGCCGCTGCCAGAATACCCGAATAAATGAGTCTCGCCGGCTTGCCGACTCAGTCGTAGAACCAGGCAGTGGCTTCTTCGGTGGCCCACTGCAGGGCCAGGTGGGTCTCATCGAACAACATGCTGCACAGCTTGCTCGTGGTGCCGGGCTCGCGCGTCCAACCCTTCAGGGCGATGCCGATGCGTCGGCGGTCTCCGCCCACGCGGTAGGTCAGGTCGCCATATTCGTTGACCACCCGACAGAGCAGCGCCACGAAGGCATTGACCACCACGCGCACGGGCAGGTCCTTCTCCTTGGCCTGGTTCTGCAACGCACGCACAAAGCGTAGCAGGTAGTCCAGCTTGCACACGTGCGAAAAGGTATTGGCAAACTGGCGTACGTTGGAGCCCTGAATGGCCATTAACTCCCGCTCGATCACGATGTCCAGGCCCTCGTCCTGGTACTCGGGCAGGCCGGGCTCGGCCAGCATGCGCTGTATGCGGGCCACGGCGCGGCCGACACTGGTGTCGGCTCCTATCAGGGCTTCTCGAAACGCCAGACCCTCGGTCGGTTGCGTTCCCTTGCCGCCCGAAGGCATGGCCGCAGCGGCGCGCCGCAAGTCCGCCATCATGTTTCGAATCTTGGCCTCCCGCACCGGCACCGTTCCGGCGATGTCGGCGAGGGTAATACGCAAAAACAGGTGCAGGATGCCCAGACGCTCGGCCTCCGACATCTCGCGCATGGGAATCAGGTCCACCAGCGCAGCCAGCGAACCTTCGCCAGTGCTGAGCACACCGAACACGTCGTGGAAACGGATGATGTGCAAGAACAGCCAGTGGTCCAGCTCGGTGCTGAACATGGCGCGCAGCGCCCCCTGCTCGGGGCTGTATAGCAGGTGGTAGTAGCCGATCGTGGTGTGACGCTCACGCTGGATGATTTTGCCGATGTCGTGGTAGAGCGCCGCCACCGCAATGTAGCCATGGGCTGCCCTGGCCGACCAGCCACGTCGCTGCATCTCGGGCGACTCGAAGATCGCCTGGTAGTCGCACTCCAGTTCGGCCATCAGGAACAGGAGCTCGTCGTCATCTGTCTGTACCACGCCACTCAGGCCATGCTGGTTGATTTGCAGCGCCTTCTTCACCACCGCGCGCACATGTCCCGGCGTGTCCCGGTTGTCCTTGGGGTCGCGCTCGTGATCTACCAGCCCGGCCAGGTCACGGCCAAAGGGCAACTCGGCCAACAGGGCATCGCTTGGCCAGGGCTCAACCGCCAGAGCAGGGATCAAGCGTGCAAAGGCCGACTCGGGCGGGAAGTGTGGCTGGGCGAAGGCTGGGTTTCGATCTGAATTCATAGCCGTGAATCCTACTGCAAAGCCCCGTTTCGTGTTGGGGACAGAGCTGAAGATCTGTCCCGCAAAGCTATTTGTTTTTCTTCGGCCGCTTCCAGTTGGGGATGCTGACCTGCCTGGCGCGCGCCACGCTCAAGGCGCCCGCCGGCGTGTCCTTGCTCAGGGTCGAGCCGCCACCCACGGTGCCACCGGCACCCACGGTGAGGGGCGCAATCAGCACGCAGTTGCTGCCAATGTGCACGTCGGCTTCAATCACCGTACGGTGCTTGTTGGCACCGTCGTAATTGGCGGTGATGCTGCCGGCGCCAAAATTGACGCGCTCACCGACCGTGGTATCCCCCAGATAAGCCAGATGATTGGCTTTGGCGCCGCGTGCCAGACTGGAATTCTTGACCTCGACAAAGTTGCCGATATGCACTTCGGCCCCCAGCTTGGCACCCGGGCGCAGTCGCGCATAGGGCCCGACCAGCGAGCCAGCGCCAACCTCGACGAAGTCTTTCGAACCCGGTGCGCCACCCTCGATGTGACTGAAGGCGTGGATGACAGCGCCGGCACCAATGCTGGCATTCGAAATCACGCAGCTGGCACCTATGCGTACATCATCAGCCAGCGTGACCTGGCCTTCAAAAACACAGTTCACGTCAATCGAAACATCGGCTCCGCACTGCAGGACGCCGCGCACGTCGAGCCGCGCCGGATCCGCCAGGCGCACGCCTTGCTCCATCAGTTGCAAGGCGGTCCGTCTCTGACAGGCGCGCTCCAGTTCAGCCAGTTGCAGCGGGCTGTTCACGCCAGCCACCTGCAAGGCATCGGTGATCTTGTGCGCCACCACCTCAACACCATCGGAGACCGCAAATTTCACGATGTCGGTCAGGTAATACTCGCCCTGTACGTTGTTGCGGTCAAGCCGCGCCAGCCACTGCTTGAGTTGCCGCGCGGGCAAGGCCATCATGCCGCTGTAAACCTCATTGATGGCACGCTGCTCGGCACTGGCGTCTTTTTGCTCGACGATGGCCTGTACCGCCGCACCTTTGCGCACGATACGGCCGTAACCCGTCGGATCCGCGAAGTCAATCGTCAACAGGGCCAGTTTTTTGTCGCCACAGGCAGCAATCAATTGCCGCAATGTGTCGGCGCGAATGAGCGGCACGTCGCCCGACAGGATCACGACGACACCGTCATGACGCAGCACCGGCAACACCTGCTGCACCGCGTGGCCGGTACCCAGCTGAAGCTCCTGACGCACGAAGTCGAGATCAAAGCGCCCGGCGCCATCGCTCTTACCAGCCAACGCGGCCTCCACTTCTGCGGCGCCATGGCCGGTAATCACGATCACCTGGCGCGCGGAAAGTTCGGCCGCCGTATCCACAACATGCTGCAGCAAAGCGCGTCCGGCCAAAAGGTGCAACACTTTGGGCAATTTGCTTTTCATGCGCGTGCCTTTGCCGGCCGCCATGATCACCACATCCACAGCGCCTGGCGCGGTGGCGTTTATTGAAATATCACTCATGCCCGTCCCCCATCAGTCAACAAGTCGATTCCTGAAGCTCCGCCACATTATCGGTGTGCTGCTGGCCGTGCTGCTGCTCTCAGGATGCAGCGCCGTCAAGCTGGCGTACCACAACGCCCCCGAACTGAGCTACTGGTGGCTCGACAGCTACCTTGATTTCACGCCAGCGCAGTCAAGCCGGGTACGCAGCGATCTGACGGCCCTGCAGAGCTGGCACCGTCAGCATGAACTGCCTTTGTACGCGGCGACGCTGGAAAAGCTGCAGGCGATGGCTGGCGCAAGCGTGAGCGCGGGACAGCTCTGCGCCGTGGCCGAGGAACTGCGGCCGCGCTTGCAAGCACTGCTCGATAGCGCCGAGCCGATGGTGCTGGCGATCTCGCCGACGTTAACGATGGCGCAAATGGCGCACCTGACGCAGCAGTTTGACAAGCGAGCCGAAAAATGGCGCCAGGATTGGCTTGCCGGTACCGCGCTGGAACGCCGGGAACGCCGCCTCAAGCAACTGCTGGAGCGCGCCGAGCCGTTCTACGGTCGAATCGACAAGGCCCAGCGTGCGCTGCTGCAAAATGCCGTGGCCGATTCCCTTTTTGACGCCGACTTGAATCACCGCGAGGCACTTCGGCGCCAGCAGGACACGCTGCAGACCTTGCGCCGCGTGCAGGGCCGCAAGCCCGACGAACCCGGCGTCCGGGTCGAAATGCGTGGCCTGATCGAGCGTGCCATGAGTTCGCCTGATACGGAATACCGAAATTACGCTTCCCGCATGCAGTTGGAGACCTGCACCACGCTGGCAGCCCTGCACAACAGCAGCACCGCGGAGCAGCGGCGCCACCTGATGGAAGCCCTGAAGGATTACGAAAGCGATGCCCGCGCTTTGATGACAAACCCGCGCTGAAGCGGCATAAGATCAGGCCATGGCGATCAGTGTTTTCGACCTCTTCAAGATCGGTATCGGTCCGAGCAGTTCCCACACCGTGGGACCGATGCGAGCGGCGCGTCTGTTTGCGCTGGCGCTGCAGCGCGACGGCCTGCTGGACGCGACGAGCAGACTGAAATGCGAACTTTTCGGCTCGCTCGGTGCCACCGGCAAGGGGCACGCCTCCGACAGCGCCGTCATGCTGGGACTGATGGGCCACAGCCCGGACACGGTGGACACGCAGGCCGTGCCGGCGCTGGTGGAGGCGGTGCGCAGCAGCAAACACCTGTCTTTGCTTGGTCAGCATCGCGTCGTCTTCAACCCCAGCGAGCATCTGCTGCTGTACCAGCGAGAGGCCATGGTCGAGCATCCGAACGGCATGAAGTTCAGCGCCATGGACGCGCAGGGCAAGCTGCTGAAGGAGAGCAAGTACCTCAGCGTCGGTGGCGGATTTGTCGTGACTGCGGGCGCTGCCAACGAGGCCGTGCTTCACGCCTTCGAGAAGACGCCCCACCCGTTCGCGTCGGGCGATGAACTACTGCGCCTGTGCCAGACCCACCAGATAAGCATCAGCGAGCTGATGTGGGCCAACGAGCGCACCTGGCGCAGCGACTTGGAGATCCGCTCTGGCCTGCTCAACATCTGGCGTGTCATGAGGGAGTGTGTAGCGCGCGGCTTGACCGAGCAGGGCACGCTGCCAGGGCCGTTCAAGGTTCCACGACGCGCCCCGGTGCTGGCAGCGCAACTGCGCGAGCGGGCCGAACGCGCGCTGGCAGACCCGCTTTCCGTGCTGGACTGGATCAACGTTTACGCCTTTGCCGTGAACGAGGAAAACGCGGCCGGTGGCCGCGTCGTGACGGCACCCACCAACGGCGCTGCCGGGGTCATTCCGGCGGTATTGCACTACTGCGACCGCTTCGTCCTGAATCAGGGTCAGCGCGGTGGCGCTGCGGTCGGCGAGGATGCGGTGATCGAGTTCCTGATGACGGCGGCTGCCATTGGCATGCTGTACAAGCTTAACGCCTCCATTAGTGGCGCCGAAGTTGGCTGCCAGGGTGAAATTGGCGTGGCCTGCTCGATGGCTGCGGCCGGGCTGGCTGCGGTGCTGGGCGGCAGCCCCGAACAGGTAGAGAATGCCGCCGAGATCGGCATGGAGCACAACCTGGGCCTGACCTGCGACCCGATTGGCGGGCTGGTGCAGATTCCGTGCATAGAACGAAACGCCATGGGCGCGGTCAAGGCCGTCAACGCCGCCCGCATGGCGCTGGCCGGCAATGGCCAGCACGTGGTTTCTCTGGACAAGGTGATCAAGACCATGCGGGAGACCGGCGCCGATATGAAGACCAAGTACAAGGAGACTTCGCGCGGCGGTCTGGCGGTCAACATCGTCGAATGCTAGCTTTGCGTCATGTCTGCACCTGCCAGTGAATTTGCCCTGTACTGCTGTGAACTGCTGTCCACGGTGGGCCCCTGTGTGGCACGCCGCATGTTTGGCGCCTACGGCATCAGCACCGAGGGACTGACGCTGGCGATACTGGCTGACCTGGGTTCCGGCGAGAAGCTCTGGCTCAAGGCCAGCGAGACTTCGCGGCCCGCTTTCGAGGCCGCCGGCTGCGAACGCTTTGTCTATCTTGCCAAAGGCAAGCCCATGAGCATGAATTACTACTGCGTGCCCGACGAGGCCCTGGAGTCGCCTCAGTCAATGGCACCCTGGGCGCGTCTTGCGCTGGAAGCAGCGCTGGCGGCACGCTTGCCACGAACCGTGCGCAAGGCCAAAAAGCCGGGGTCACGCAACCCAGTTCTCGACGCTTAGACCTTTCACGCGGACGAATTCGCGCTCGTTGTTGGTGACCAGCACCCAATCGTGCGCGATGGCGTGGGCGGCGATCCAGAGGTCATTGTTGCCAATGCTCAAGCCTGCGCGCTCCAGACTGCTGCGAATCACGCCGTAGTGATGACCCACCGCGGCGTTCAGCGGCATCACCTGGATCAGGCCCTCAAGCTGTTGCAAGGTAGCAAGAGACTTTTCACGCATCTGGCTTTTTTCAGCACCGTGGCGCAGTTCGCCGAGCGTGACGACCGACATGGCGATGGCATTGGCACTGTGCTGCTCGAAACGTGAACGAACCGCAGCCGGGTTGTTCTTGGCGATGTAGATGCAGATGTTGGTGTCAAGCAGGTAGCGGACGGTCATTCAGAAACTCTCCCGATCCTGGGGCGGCGTGTCAACGCGCCCGTCGGCCATGAAGTCTGCCGGCAAGGCACTGAGTGCGTCGAAGATGGCGGTGGCGCTTGCGGGGTGCTCGCGCAACACGATGTCGCCACCTTGCCGGAAGATCTGCACACGCTCGGCAGCAAGACGAAATTCCTTGGGCAAGCGCACCGCCTGGCTGTTGCCAGACTGAAAAACTCGGGCGTAAGTCATGGCGACTCCTTCTGCTAAATATACACGTTAAGTATATACATTTACCCACATGGATACAAGCTTCCGTGGAGCCAAGCACTGGATCCCGGATCGAGTCCGGGATGACGACTGAGGGGTCCGGGATGACAAACCACTGGTCCGGGATGACGATACGTCAAAAACAGGTAACGATGGCGTCGCACACCTTGTAGTCTTCGTCCACCAGCGGCATCCAGCGCCACTTGTCGAAGGTGGTGCAGGGGTGCGAAATGCCCAGGCAAATCAGATCGCCCACCTGCAGCGCCGCATGCTGGGCGCTGCTACCGCGCAGGTAGGCGTGCTGGTCGTTCAGTGCGCTGATCTTCCAGTCCGCTGGCGCCGTGACCGGCTCCGTGCGGCCACGACGGCAATGCAGCAGCGGGATCGGCATCTCCAGGTCGTAGGAAACATCGCGCTTGCCCACCGCCAGAATCGCCAGACCCGGTTCCGGGCAGGACTGCACACGCGCCCAGACTTCCATCGCTGCTTCCAGACCTGCGCCGCAGCCGGTGCGCGCCGCCACGGCACTCATCATGCGCTTGTAGTTGCCCTGATCGCTTGTCACGTAGCAGCCCGAGCGCAACAAGCCCTGCACCGGTCGCCCAAGCACTGTAGCCAGAGCGCTGGTCACCAGATCAAAGATGGCCGAGCCACCGGCGCTGAGCAGGACTTCATGGCTGTCAAACAGCTCTTGCTCGTCACAGGCTTTGGCCACCGCCACCAGCAGATCCATGAGACCGCGTGCATAGGGCTGGTCAAGCTCGGTTTTGCCACTGGCGGCCAGGCCTTCGTAACATTCGATGCCGACCAAGTGCACGGCTGCACTGGCATGGAGTTGGGTGGCAAGGTCCAACGCTGGCGCCAACCCACGGCAGCCGGTACGTCCGCCCGGCACACCGATTTCAAGCAGCACTTCAAAAGCGTGGGCGCCCGGATGCGCATGCTGCCAGGCCTCAATCAGTCCGAGTTGATCAGCCGAGTCCACCAGAAAAACAATCCGCAGTCCGCTCTGACTTTGCAGCAAGTCCTCAATGCCCTGCAGGTCGATGGCGGCCAACACCTGGTTCGCAATCAGGCAGCGCTGCGCGCCGGCCGCGATCGCAACGCGCAACTGGGTCACGTTGGCCACGGTCATGCCCCAGGCGCCGGCATCAAGCTGCTGCCGAAAGAGCTGCGGCGACATGCTGGTCTTGCCGTGCGGCGCCAGACCCAGGCCATGGGCCTTGGCAAAGTCCTGCATCCAGATCAAGTTGCGCCGCATCGGCTCGCGTCGGATGACCGCCAACGGCAATGGCAAATCACCGCGCAGGACGTTCCAGCCCTGCGCCGCAATCTGCGATCGCCGCAAGGCAGGGCTGCTGTGCGGAAAACCCTTGAACGAAGAATCGATCAGGGGATCGAGAAAGTCAGCCACACCCATCGTCAGATTGGCCAGACAACGCCGTTGTCGTTCAGGATCGCATCGAGCGGCATGTCGTGCGCCTCCGGCTCAAAATCGGGCAGAAAGCCCGGCGCAAAACCCAGCCCTACGGTGAACGGGCGCGGCCGCAGGGTGGCCAGCATGCGGTCATAAAAACCGCCACCATAGCCCAGGCGATAGCCGCCCGCGGCATAGCCAACGCAGGCCACAAACAGCAGGGTCGGAGCTATCACCTCGGTATCCTTGGGTTTGGGAATACCGTAGGCGTCTTCTTCCATCGGACAGCCCGGATACCAGGCGTGGAAGCGCATGGTCTTGTGTACCTTGTCGACCACCGGCAGGCCGATGCGGCGCGGCTGCGGCTGGTCCAGCAATTCACCGTCTTCCTTCCAGCGATGCAGTGCGGGCAGCGGATCAAACTCGCCCTTGATCGGCCAGTAGGCGCCAATCACGGCGTCAGGTCGCCCGACCAGCCAGATGCGCATCACACGCTGCAGAAGATCAGCGCGCTGTAGTCGATCTGGCAGGCTCAAGCGTTGTTCAATCAGGCGCTTGCGCAGGGCCTTTTTTTCCAAAGCCTTTTGTCCGTCGGAGTTATCCATAATCCCCACATGCAGTTTCATCCCATTTTGACATCGATTGCGCTCACAGGATGCCTCGTCCTGATGCCGCCGGCCCCAGCCCACGCCCAGCCGGGTGCCGCCACCAAGGCATCAGCCGACGAGCTGATTGTGGAGATGAGCCAGGCCTTCAAGAAGAACAACAGCAAGCGCCTGAGCAGTCTGCTGCCGCAGGTCGCCGGTCATCCGCTGGAGCCCTGGGCCGCCTACTGGGAACTGCGCGCCCGTCTGGACACGGCGGCGCCGGCTGAAGTTCAGCAGTTCTTCAGCCGCTACGCCGGCACTTACCTGGAAGACCGGCTGCGCAACGATTGGCTGCTGCTGCTGGGCCAACGCCGCTACTGGGCCGATTTTGCCGCTGAGCAGGCCTTGTTTCGCATGAGCGACGACCGCGAAGTGCGCTGCTACACACTGGCCCTGGAGCCCCTGCAGAGCAGCCCGGAGCTGGTGAATGAGTTCAAACGCCAGTGGTACGGACAAAAGGAAATGGACGATGGCTGCGCCTACGGCGCCGCCCAGTTGTACGCCGCCAAACTGCTGAGCGACACCGACGTCTGGCACAAGGCGCGTCTGGCGATGGAGGCGAATCGGCCGAAAGCAGCGAAGGCCGCTGCCGCCATGATATCCAGCGCCGCAGCAGCGCCTATCGATGAAATAAGCAGCAACGCGACCCGCTATTTGTCCAAGCGCGTGCTCGCCATCCGACGGGTCGCCCGCGAAGCCGTGGTGCTGGCGCTGATCCGCATGGCAGCGAGCGACCCCGACGGCACCGCCAGCGTGCTGGAAAACCACTGGAGCGTGCACCTGAACGCTGAACAACGTTCCTGGGCTTGGGGCGTGATCGGCAGGCAGGCGGCGCAGCGTTTGTCAGCCCATGCCAGCGAGTACTTTGCCAAGGCCAGCGACGCCGATCTGGACGACGAACACCTGGGCTGGAAGGTGCGCGCTGCGCTGCGCCAGGGGCAGTGGCGCAGCGTGGCCCCCGCCATTGAAGCGATGAGCCCAGAGGCACGCCGCGAAGCGGTCTGGGTCTACTGGAGGGCGCGCGCCCAGCAGCAACTGGCCAAGTCTGATGCTGATCGCGCGGCGGCTACCGCGATGCTGGAAGGAATTGCCGGTGTGCGCGGCTTTTATGAACAACTGGCGCTCGAAGCCTTGGGCCAGCGCGTCAGCGTACCAGCACGCCCGGCACCGCTGACGACGCAGGAAAAGGACGGCGCTCGGCTCCATGCCGGTCTGAACCGGGCGCTGTATGCGATTGGACTTGGTTTGCGCAGCGACGGCATACGAGAGTGGAACTACAGCGCCAACCTGCACCAGCGTGGCGGTATGAGCGAGCGCGAACTGCTGGCTGCTGCCGATCTGGCCTGCCAGCGCGAAGTGTGGGACCGCTGCATCAACAGCAGCGAACGAACCAAATCTGTCATCGACTTTGAGCAACGCTTCCCGATGCCGCACAAGGAGGCCGTGCTGCAGCGCGCCGCGCAGATCGGCATCGACCCAGCCTTTGTCTATGGCCTGATCCGTCAGGAAAGCCGCTTTGTGATGGACGCGCAGTCAGGTGTCGGTGCCGCCGGCTTGATGCAGGTGATGCCTGCCACGGCCCGCTGGACTGCCAGGAAGATCGGCCTGACCGACTTCAAGGCACAGCAGATCAACGACAGGGACACCAATATTGCCATCGGCACCGGTTATCTGAAACTGGTGCTCGACACTTTCGAGGGCTCCCTGCCCCTTGCCGCAGCCGCCTACAACGCCGGCCCGAGCCGCTCGCGAAACTGGCGTGGTCAAGGCGATGCACCATTGCTGGAGGGCGCCATCTGGGCCGAGAACATTCCTTTTGCCGAGACCCGTGACTACGTCAAGAAGGTGCTGGCCAACAGTACCAGCTACGCCGCGCTGATCAGCGCTCAGCCGCAGTCACTGAAGAGCCGGCTCGGCATGGTCGGGCCGAAAGATGCGAAGGCGGCTGAAGTCAACCCGGATCTGCCTTGAAGCCATTAACCTTGCGGGACAGACCGCAGCTACGCAAAGCGAGCCAGCTCTGTCCTCAACTGACGAGAAAGAAGCCATGCTCAAACTGATTGTCGGCAACAAAAACTACTCGTCCTGGTCGATGCGGGCCTGGGTGCTGCTCAAGCAGGCAGAAATTCCGTTTGAAGAAGTGATGCTGCGCTTTGACGCGTTCGATGCGTCTTCTGCTTTCAAGAAGGCGATTTGTCAGTTGACGCCCACCGGCAAGGTGCCGGTGCTGCTGGATGTCGACCTGGCGATCTGGGACACCCTGGCGATTGCCGAATACCTGGCGGAGCAGTTTCCCGACAAGCACTTGTGGCCGCAGGACCGGGCCGCTCGCGCCAGAGCGCGCAGTGTGTGCGCTGAAATGCACGCCGGCTTTAGCGGTTTGCGCAGCCACTGCCCGATGAACATCGAGGCCTCGCTGACCGATAGCGGGCGCCTGATCTGGCGCGACCAGGCCGCTGTGCGCAGCGACGTAGCGCGACTGATGTCGATGTGGCAGAGCCTGCTGGCTGAGCACGGCGGTCCCCTGCTGTTTGGCAATTTCACTATCGCCGACGCCTACTTTTCGCCCATCTGCACGCGCCTGAAGACCTATGCCCTGCCGCTGACGCCAACCATTGCCGCTTATGTGGAGCGCGTGCTGGCGCTGCCCGGAGTGCAGGCCTGGATCGATGGCGCAATGGCGGAACAGGATTTCTTGCCGTTTGAAGAGCCCTATCGGCTGCGCCGCTGAGATGCAGACCTACCTGGTTGGCGGTGCGGTACGCGATGCCCTGCTCGGGCTGGAACTGAAGGACCGCGACTGGGTGGTGGTGGGTGCAACACCCGAATTGATGCTGCAGCAGGGCTTTCTGCCGGTGGGCAAGGACTTCCCGGTGTTTCTGCATCCCAAGACACACGAAGAATTCGCGTTGGCCCGGACCGAACGCAAGACCGCACCCGGCTACCACGGCTTTCAGTTTCATGCCGCCGCCGACGTGACGCTGGAGCAGGATCTGGCGCGGCGCGACCTGACCATCAACGCCATCGCCGTGGCCGGTCAGACGAACCAGTTCACCCAAGCCACTGATCTGGCCAGCGCCGAACTGATTGACCCCTACGGTGGTCAGCAGGACCTCGCTCTCAAGGTTTTTCGCCATGTGACCCAGGCCTTTCGCGAAGACCCGGTGCGCATCCTGCGCGTGGCCCGTCTGGCAGCGCGTTTTGCCGACTTCAGCGTGGCCAGCGAGACCATGCAGTTGATGCGGGAGATGGTGCAATCCGGCGAAGCAGACCATCTGGTAGCGGAACGCGTCTGGCAGGAACTCTCCAGGGGCCTGATGGAAAACACGCCGTCGCGCCTGTTTGCAGTGCTGCGTGAGTGTGGTGCGCTGGCACGCGTGCTGCCGGAGGTAGAGCGCTTGTGGGGTGTGCCGCAACGCCCCGACTACCACCCCGAAATCGACACCGGCGTGCACCTGATGATGGTGCTCGACATGAGCGCCCGGCTGCAGACTCCCTTGCCGGTGCGCCTGGCCTGCCTTTTCCACGATCTGGGCAAGGCAACGACCCCCGTCGAGTTGCTGCCCCGGCACCATGGCCACGAGGAGCGCAGCGAGCGGCTGCTCAAGAGCATTTGCCAGCGTCTGCGCGTTCCCAGCGAATGTCGCGAGCTGGCCGAGGTGGTGGCGCGAGAGCACGGCAACATCCATCGCAGCGCCGAGCTTGGCGCTGCGGCGCTGGTGCGTCTGCTGCAACGCTGCGACGCCTTTCGCAAACCGCAGCGCTTTGCCGAGGTCCTGCTGGCCTGTGAATGCGATGCGCGCGGTCGCTTGGGATTTTCCGAGTCAGCCTACCCGCCGTCCGGACGGCTGCTGGCAGCACTGGCTGCGGCGCAAGCTGTGGCCACGCAGCCAATCGCCGAACAGGCCATGGCCAGCGGAGCTGAGGGCAGAAAAGTCGGCGAACTGATCGCTCAGGCGCGGGTGGCTGCCGTCCTGGCCAGCGGCTTGGTCAATGCTAGTGCGTGCGGGTGACTTTGGCCAGATAGGGAGGATGGTCGGGATTCATGCCACGCGCACGTGCCAGCGCCTCGACCATCGGGTAGAAGCTCTGAATGGCTGAAATCGGATCCAGATCGGTTGACGCCGTCGGCGCAATCGGCAGATTGACATGGGGCGTACCTTCGGGCGCTGCCAGCAGGACACGGGCGCCGCGTTCGCGCATCTGCTGCGCCAGCGCCAGCAGTCCGGCCTGCGCCGGACCTCGGAGTGCCAGGACCAGCAAGGGGTAATCTTCGTCAATCAGGGCCATCGGGCCATGCATGATCTCGGCACCGGAGAAGGCCTCGGCCTGGATACCGCAAGTCTCCTTGAACTTCAGCGCCGCCTCCAGCGCCACCGACAGACCGGGACCGCGACCGATGACAAACAGGCGCTCGGTCTTGCTCAGCGTCGCAAGGCCGGCTGACCAGTCGGCAGCGGCGGCGCGCGTCAGCACCTCGGGCAGGGCAGTCAGCGCTGCCTGCAATTCCTCGTCCTGCTGCCAGCGGGCAACCAGACCCGCACCGGCCACCAGTTGGGCGATGAAGCTCTTGGTGGCTGCGACGCTGGTCTCGGCACCGGCATGCAAGGGGAACACCCACTGTGCGGCACGTGCCAGAGGGGATTCAGGATGATTGACGAAGGCCGCCGTACAAGCCCCGCCGTCAGAGAAGAAGCGCGTCGGCTCCACCAGATCCGGACTTTGCCCGGACTGTGAAAACGCCAGCGACAGCACACCAGGGCAAGCCATGGGAGACTGATAGAGCGTGATCAGCGACATCGGGAGCGAGGCCACCAGCCGCCCGAGTCGCGCCATGATGAGGTAGGCCATGAAGTGCGCTGCATGGTCCGAGCTGCCACGCGCCAGCGTCAGGATCGACTGCGGCGGTTGTTCCCGCAAGCAGGCTCCAAACTCCCGGTACAGGCCATCATTGAGCGCCAGTTGACGCGCCACAGCGCCTGGCGCTTCAAGCGCCTCACGCAGCATCCGGGTGATCAAGCGATCTTCCTTCAACGCAGACGTCGAGCAACTGGAGGTCACGATCAAGCAGCACCGCATCGCCCCAGCTACCCGCGGCCAGGCGCCCGCGCTCCGTCAGGCCAAGGTAGTTGGCGGCATGGGTCGAGACGCGGCTGGAGGCCTCACGCAGGCTCAGCCCGAGCTCAGTCACCAGATTGCGCAAGGCCTGGTCCATGGTCAGCGTGGAGCCCGCCAGCGTGCCGTCCGCCAGCCGCACACCACCCAGACACTTGGTCACGGTGTGACTGCCCAGACGGTAGTCGCCGTCGGGCATGCCGGCCGCTGCCGTGGAATCGGTGACACAGTAAAGCCCTGGAATAGCACGCAGGGCGACGCGAATGGCCCCCGGATGCACATGGATCAGGTCAGGAATGATTTCAGCGTGCTTGGCGTGCGCCAGTGCCGCGCCCACCATGCCGGGCGCACGATGGTGCAGGCCGGTCATGGCGTTGAACAGATGGGTGAAGCTGCCAGCGCCAAGCGACAAAGCTTGCAGACCATCTTCATAGGTCCCCAACGTGTGGCCAATCTGAACCCGAAAACCCGCCGCGCAGAGCGAAGCGATGATTTCCATGTGGCCCGGCACTTCGGGCGCCAGCGTAATCAGGCGAATCGGAAACAGGTCGTTAAGACGCTGCAGTTCTGCGAGGTCAAGAGCCCGCGCAAAGTCGGGCTGGGCGCCGAGCTTCTCTCGGCTGATGTAAGGCCCCTCCAGATGCACCCCCAGCACACGGGCGCCAGCAGGGCGGCGCTGTAGCCCGTGCGCTTTCATCGCAGCAAAGGCCTGTTCCAGTTCGGGCGCTGGCGCCGTCATGGTGGTTGCCAGCAAAGCCGTTGTTCCATGGCGGGCGTGCAGTTCGCTGGCGCGCAGCAAGGCATCGCCGCCTTCCATGATGTCGCGCCCCCCACCCCCATGCACATGCAGGTCGATAAAACCCGGCAGCACCAGCGGCTCCCTGGAATCACGAACCTGCGCTTCGTCAACCCGATCGCCGGACACGGCCAGCACCCGCCCCTCATTGTCGAATTCAAGCGCGCCACGGACAAAACCGTCAGGCGTGAGGATGTTGCCGACGATTCGTTTCATGCTCATAGCGTGTGCGTGCGGTCGCCATGGGAGAACCCGATGGCGTCCCAGGGTTCGCCCTTGCACAGGCCGATCACCTTGAACAGTTCGCCCATTTCATGTTCCATGATCAATCGCTGAGCATGCACGCGTTCGCCCAGCGAAGCGTTTTCAAGCAGACCGACCAGGCCGCAATTGATCAGGAAACGGGCCTGTGTGCAGTAACCCAGCACCCCCAGCCCGGCCTCCTGAGCGGCCAGCGCAACGCCGGTGAAATCGACGTGGGCCGTGATGTCCTTGAGTCCAACGTCGGACAGCGGATCGGGGTCGGACTGATGGCTGCGGTGGCACATCACGGTACCCATGTGGCGCTGCTCATGGTAGTACTCATGCTCGGGAAAACCGTAATCGATCAGGAAGATCGCGCCGCTTTGCAGCTTGTCAGCGAGCGTCCGGATGAAAGAATGGCCCTGCTCATGAATTTCAGTCAGAAAGTCATGCTCGCCTTCGATCTGGCAGGGTGGGCGCAGATCGGTAGCTCGCTCGTTCCAGACGAAACAAACAGGCTGTTCGTCGCGCGCCGAACTCAGAACCACACCGCGTTCATGCCAGACGCCGCGTACCCGGGAGAGCAGCTTGACAGGCATGGCGTCCAGCACCTCGTTGCCGATCACCACACCTTGCATGCTCTGCGGCAACTCGCTGACCCAGCGCACGACGGCAGCGTACTTTTCCAAGGTCGCTTGCTGGCGCAGGCGCAGCGTGCCCGACAAGTCAACGATGCTGTAACGCGGCAGGGGCAAGCCCAAAGCTTCAAGCGTCTGCAACACCTGCAGCGCCAGCGCACCTGAGCCGGCACCGAACTCCCAGATCTCGCTGGTCTGCGTCATTTGCAGGGCCTGTGCCACCTGCGCCGCCAGCGTCTGTCCAAACAGGGGCGTCATCTCCGGCGCAGTGACAAAATCGCTACCGCCGCCGGAACTTCCGCTCGGTCCAGAACCCGGCATCGGACCGAATTTGGCACTGTCGTTGGCGTAATAACCCAGGCCGGGCGTGTACAGAGCCAGCGCCATGAATTCGTCAAAGCCAATCCAGCCGCCGCGCGCAGCAATGGTTTGCGCAATATGGGACTGCAGGGCGCTCGTTAAACTGTAGGCTGTTGTCATCACAGGCTGAATTGTCCACCAATGTCCGCTCCTTCATCCGCCCGCACGGTACTTGTCACTGGCGCTGCCAAGAGGCTGGGTCGCGAAATTGCGCTCACGCTGGCGAAAGACGGCTGGCAGGTCGCGGTGCATTACCGCGATTCACTGGAAGACGCCACCAAAACAGTTGCCGATTGCGCCCAGTTGGCCGGCGCCAGCGCCGCTTTTCGCGCCAATCTGACGAACGAGACGGCGGTGCGCAATCTGCTGCCCCAAGTCATCCAGCAATTTGGTCGGGTCGACGCCATCGTCAACAGCGCCTCCACTTTTGAGCACGATACCGCCGCCAGCTTTACCTTTGCGGCCATGGACAAACACCTGCGCAGCAACGCCGGTGCCGCCATCATTCTGGCGCAAGCCCTGCATGCGCACGTGACCGGACGCGATGGCTCGGCCAGTGCCCACGCGCGCCGGCCGCTCGGCGTCGTAGTCAATCTGCTGGACCAGAAGTTGTGGAACCAGAATCCGGACTTCTTCAGCTACACCCTGTCCAAAGCAGCGCTCGAAGCGGCGACCACCATGCTGGCCATGGCCTTGAGTCCACAACTTCGCGTTGTCGGCGTGGCTCCGGGCTTGACCTTGACGAGCCATCTGCTGAGTGAAAAGAAGTTTGAAGCACTGCACCAGCTCTCGCCGCTAGGCCGTTCCTCGACGCCCGCCGACGTGGCCGCCACCGTCAAGTTCGCGATCGACAACCAGTCGATCACCGGCACCACCTTGCTGGTGGATGGCGGACAGCACCTGATGAAGTTCGAGCGCGACTTCTCGCTGCTGTGACACGCCAAACAGCCTCCCCTCCACTCTGTTCAGGGCACACCATGTCTCCGACCCAAGGCAAGAACACCCTGACGCTCACCGGCCTGCGTTTCAACGCCAGCTTGGGCATACTGGAACTGGAAAAGAGCGCGCCGCAGCCAATTCAGGTGGACGCCGAACTCAACCTGGGCGAGCAGCCGCTGTTGCCGCACGACGACGACATCGGCCGCGTGCTGGACTACCGCAAGGTGCGCCAGATCATCATCAACGAATGCACGGCAGAACACGTGAATCTGCTGGAAACCCTGATCGGCAAACTGGCCAACCGCCTGCTGCAACTGCCCGGTGTGCTGGGGGTGCGCGTAAAGATTGCGAAGCTGGAGATTTTTGAGGACTGTGAGGTGGCTATACGTGTGGAAACGGGGCAATGGTGATTTTTCTCTATTTCCTTTTTCCCCCACTCACACCCCCCGCCCTCTCCCGCCCCGTCGGGCGGAAGAGGGAGCTAACAGCCGTATTTGGCCGCGTCCTTAAACAAAGGCAGTACAAGCTCGATTTAAAGTACGTTCAATATCTGAAAAATCATGCCGCTATCTCCCTCTGATTCTGATTTACAAGACTGGCACAAACATTTCGCCGTCCAAGCCAACAATCGGGCTTGGGAACTGTCGGTCCTCGAGCGTACTGCGGAGCAGGACCAGGAGATGCTGGATGCGGCCCATGCGTCGGCATGGCACTGGAGTGCTGTCGGCACCGAGCTGAACCGGATGCGCGCCACCATGCTTCTGGCTGAAGTGCACGCACTGCTTGGCTTTGGCGCCTCTGCACTTCGTTACGCCGAAGAAATGCGTGCTTACTTTACGGCCCGAGAGACTGCCGACTGGGAGCTTGCGTTCACCCACGTGATCCACGCACACGCCGCAAGCGCGGCGGGTGCCGTTGACACACATCGAGTTGCTTATCAAGCCGCAAAGATTGCGCTCCAAGCGATCGCGGATGACGAAGACAGAGCCATCGTCAACAAAACCTTTCACCAAGTACCCGTGCCCTGATGAACGTGGAGTTTGCACTTCCTTCGTTTAAACACGCAGCCAAATACGGCTGTTAGCTCCCTCTTCCGCCCGACGGGGCGGGAGAGAGGCGGGGGTGAGAGAGTGGGGGAAACAAGCAGCTCCAGCAGAGAAGCAGCCGGAAGTAAGAGAAAATCCCCCCCCATGGAATTGAAAATCGAACGCGAAACCCTGAAACTCGAAAAGCGGCTTTGCCGCCAGGTCGGCCAGGCCATCATGGACTTCAACATGATCGAAGAGGGTGACCGTGTCATGGTCTGTGTTTCCGGCGGCAAGGACAGTTACGGCCTGCTCGATATCCTGCTCAAGCTGCAGGCCAGGGCGCCGATCGATTTCGAACTGATTGCGGTCAATCTGGACCAGAAGCAACCCGGTTTTCCAGCTCACATCCTGCCCGAGTACCTGAAGACGCTCGGGATCGAGTTTCATATCGAGACGCAGGACACTTACAGTATCGTGAAGAAGGTGATTGCCGAGGGCAAGACCATGTGCAGCCTGTGCAGCCGCTTGCGCCGCGGCATTTTGTACCGCGTTGCCGACGAGCTGAAAATCACCAAGATCGCGCTGGGTCATCATCGCGACGACATGCTGCAGACTTTCTTCCTGAACATGTTCTTCGGCGGCAAACTCAAGGCCATGCCTCCCAAACTGGTCAGTGATGACGGCGGCCACATCGTGATCCGGCCGCTGGCCAACGTCGCGGAGAAAGACCTGACGCGCTGGGCTGAGCACCGCCAATTCCCCATCATTCCCTGCACCCTGTGTGGCAGTCAGGAAAACCTGCAGCGCCAGCAAATTGGCAACATGCTGCGCGATTGGGAGAAGAAAGATCCGGGGCGAATCAAGAGCATGTTCACCGCGCTGCACAATGTGGTTCCTTCACATCTGATGGACGACACACACCACGACTTCAGGAACATCCGCCTCACCGGAGTGCCGAACGAGGATGGCGACAAGGTATTTGATGAGGAAGATTTTTTCTTGCCTAGTCTGCCTGCACTGCAGGTGGTTACCCTTTAGCCATGCAAGCCACCCGCATCATTGCCTTGCGCCACGGCGAGACCGCCTGGAATGTAGATGCGCGCATTCAGGGCGGACTCGATATTGAATTGAACGAAACCGGCCGCTGGCAGGCACGTCGTGCCGCGCAAGCGCTCGCAAGCGAAAAAATTGAAGCCATCTACTCGAGCGACTTGCTGCGCGCCTGGGACACTGCCTGCACCATCGCCAAGGCGACCGGACAAGAGGTGCAAGCAGTGCAGCCCTTGCGCGAGCGGGGTTTTGGCGTTTTTGAAGGCAAGACCTTCACTGAAATTGAATCCATCTGGCCCGAGCAGACACTGCGCTGGCGTCAGCGTGATCCGCTATGGAAACCAGAAGGTGGCGAGTCGTTGCAGGAGTTGCGCCAACGCATCGAACTGGCTATCTCCACCTTGGCTGCGCGTCACCCGGGTGAGCAAATTGTGCTGGTGGCGCACGGCGGTGTGCTGGACGTTCTTTACCGCCTCGCAACGCGGCAGGATCTGCAGACCCCGCGCAGCTGGAATCTGGGGAACGCAACCATCAACCGGCTGCTCTGGACACCCGAAGGCCTGAGCCTGGTAGGTTGGGCCGATACCCGACATCTGGAAGACGACGAGGCCCTAGATGAAACCAGCGCCTGACCTGCAACCAAAAGCAGCGCTGAGCCGGATGGAATGGCTGATGATCGGATCGGCCGCCTTGACGGTCCTGAGCAGCGTGTTCGGTATGCTGCCGCTGCACTTTGTTTGCAAGCCCCTGACGATGCTCATCGCTATCGGCTTGGTTTATCTACGGGCATCGCAAGTGCGGGCCCTGGAACGCTTTGACTTCCTGCTGATCGCGGCGCTGGCGGCTAGCATGGCGGGCGACGTTTTCCTGATGTTGCCAGGTGGCTACTTCATCCCGGGTCTGGCCTCATTCTTGGTCGCCCATCTGTTCTATATCGCCTTGTTCCGCCAGGGAGTGGCCTGGTTTCCGAGTGGCCGCGCGTTGCTGCTGGCGCCGGCTGTGGGCGCAGCCATGTACGCCTGGGTCTGGGGCGGGCTGACGGATCCGGTTTTGAAAGTGGCGGTCGCCGCCTACGTTGGCGTGATTTCACTGATGGTGGCTCAAGCCATGGGTCGGGCCACGGTGCAGCGCGACACATGCTCCAGAGCGGTGGCCCTGGGGGCCTGCATCTTCATGCTGAGTGACTCGCTGATCGCCATCAACCGTTTCGTGCAGCCCTTGCCGATGGTTTCTTTGTGGGTGCTGACGACTTACTACGCAGCACAGTTCCTGATGGTGCGTAACGCCAAGCCCAGGATTTCGTCATTGCGGGCCACTGGTTTGTCATTGCGGGCCACGACCCGCAATCCATAGTGCGCGTGGCACTGGATCCCGGATGTTGAAACCCCGGACCTGATCCGGGTCCGGGATGACAACTGCCGGGATCCCGAATGACAGCGATTGTCAGGTGTCAAACAGCTCGCTGTCGCGATTTGGTGGGGAGACACCCAGGTGCCGGTAGGCGGCCAGTGTCGCAATGCGGCCGCGCGGCGTGCGCTGCAAATAGCCTTGCTGGATCAAATAAGGCTCGATCACATCTTCAATCGTCTCGCGCTCTTCGCCGATACTCGCAGCAATGTTGTCCAGCCCGACCGGACCCCCGTCAAAGCGGTGGATAACCGCTTCGAGCAGCTTGCGGTCCATCAAATCAAAGCCCTGCGGATCGACGTCGAGCATGGCCAGCGCGCGGTTCGCAATGTCCAGCGTGATCTGACCCGTGCCTTTGACATCCGCGTAGTCGCGCACCCGGCGCAGCAAGCGGTTCGCAATGCGCGGCGTGCCGCGCGCGCGCCGTGCAATCTCAAAACCACCCTGGTCGTCGGTTGGCACCTTGAGCAAGCCAGCGCTGCGCTTGACGATACGCGCCAACTCCTCGGGCGAGTAAAACTCGAGCCGCGCCACGATGCCAAAGCGGTCGCGCAGTGGATTGGTCAGCATGCCGGCGCGCGTCGTGGCACCGACCAGCGTGAACGGCTGCAGATCGAGTTTGATGGAACGCGCAGCGGGTCCCTCGCCAATCATGATGTCGATCTTGTAGTCTTCCAGCGCCGGGTAAAGAATCTCCTCCACCACCGGACTGAGCCGGTGGATTTCATCGATGAAGAGGACGTCGTTTTTCTCCAGATTGGTCAGCAGGGCCGCGAGGTCTTTCGGCTTTTCAAGCACGGGGCCGCTGGTCTGGCGCAGATTGACACCGAGTTCATGGGCGATGATGTGCGACAACGTCGTCTTGCCCAGTCCGGGCGGGCCAAACAACAGCACATGGTCCAGCGCCTCCTCGCGCATTTTGGCGGCACCGATGAAGATTTCGAGTTGCTCGCGCACCTTGAGCTGCCCGACGTACTCATCAAGCAGTTTGGGCCGCAGCGCGCGCTCCAGCGCCTCCTCATTGGGCGAAGCAGGGGCGGCCGACACCATGCGCTTGGGCGGCGGGGCGAAGTCGTCGGTTTGAATGCTCACGGTGCTTGGTGCTTCTCGGTCAGGTCAGACTATAGCGGAGGCGCGCCTGCGACCACCGTCAGTTCCGCACTTGCCACATCAGGATTTCGACAAGGCCTTGAGCGCCAGCTTGATGCCTTCGCTGACGCCAACTTCACCGGGCAGCGCCTTGAGCGCCAGCGCGGCTTCCTTGTCGCTGTAGCCCAGCGCCAGCAAGGCCTGCAAGATGTCGGCCTGGGCGGCATTGGCGACGCTTGCCGACAAGCCGATATCGGGTCCGAGTTTGCCTTTGAGTTCCAGCAGCAAACGCTCGGCCGTCTTCTTGCCGATGCCAGGAACCTTGACCAGTCGCCCGGCCTCTTGCAGCGTCACCGCCTGCGCCAGCTCCGCCACACTCATGCCGGAGAGCACGGACAAGGCGGTACGCGGACCGACGCCCGAAATCTTGATCAATTGCCGAAAGGCTTCGCGCTCCTGAGCACTGGCAAAGCCGTACAGGATCTGCGCGTCCTCACGGACCACAAAGTGGGTCAGCAAACTGATCCTCGCGCCCAACTCCGGCAGGTTGTAGAAGGTGCTCATGGGCACATGGACTTCGTAGCCCACACCATTGCAATCCACCAGCACCTGGGGCGGATTTTTGTCACTCAAGGTGCCTGTCAGTTTGCCGATCATTTCATGCCTATCATTGCTAACCTATTGAGGAATTATCAACTTGATTCTCAGACACCTGTTTTCCCCTCCCAACAACACCCGTCTGTCGCACCTGTGCGGCCCCATGGACGAGCATTTGCGCACCATCGAATTGGCCTTGCAGGTCAAGATTGCGCACCGGCACGAGCAATTCAAGGTTGACGGCACCAAGGCCAATGCCAAACGCGGCATGGAGATGCTGCAGGCTCTCTACGAAATGGCGGCGCTGCCGATCGAAAGCGCCACCGTGCAGCTGATGCTGGCGGGTGACGAGAGCATGGATGAGGCGGCCAGTCCGACGCTCAAAACCAAACGCAATGATCTCAAGGCCCGCACCATCAACCAGGCTACCTACCTGGACAATATTGCCGGCAACGACATTACCTTTGGCATTGGTCCGGCCGGCACCGGCAAGACCTACCTCGCAGTGGCCATGGCGGTAGATGCCTTGCAGCGCAGCGCAGTGCAACGCATTGTGTTGACACGCCCGGCGGTGGAAGCGGGTGAGCGGCTGGGCTACTTGCCGGGTGATCTGGCGCAGAAAATAGACCCCTACCTGCGCCCCCTGTACGACGCGCTCTATGACCTGATGGGTTTTGAGCAGGTACAGAAAGCACTGGAACGCCAGACCATTGAGATCGCACCACTGGCCTTCATGCGCGGACGCACGCTCAACACCGCTTTTGTGATACTGGACGAAGCGCAAAACACCACGCCCGAACAGATGAAGATGTTCCTGACGCGCATTGGCTTCGGCTCCAAAGCGGTGGTGACGGGTGACGTCAGTCAGATCGACTTACCCAAGACACAACTCAGCGGACTGATCGATGCCGAACGCGTGCTCAAGCGTGTCAATGGCATCGCCATCTGCCGTTTCACCAGCGTCGACGTGGTGAGGCATCCACTGGTAGCGCGCATTGTGGACGCCTACGACGCGCCGCGCAAACGCTCCGGATCGGACGTCTGATTCATGCTGCGTCAACTGACATTGTCACTGCAGTTCGGCAAATTCCAGGACGCGCCTTTGCACCGCGTAACACTGGCGCGCCACAAGGTGACACGATGGATTCGCCAGGCGCTCGATAGCGATGCAGAGATCACGGTGCGCATCGTTGACACCGATGAAGCTCGCAGTCTGAACCGCCACTACCGGAACAAGGACTATGCCACCAATGTGCTGACTTTCGACTACGCGCACAAACCCGTCGTCCAGGCCGATCTGGTATTGTGCGCACCCGTGGCAGCCCAGGAGGCGTTAGCCCTTGGCAAGGACCTGCAAGCCCATTACGCGCACCTGCTGGTGCACGGCGTTCTGCATGCCCAAGGCTGGGATCATGAAACCAGCGAGCAGGACGCGCTGGCCATGGAACAGCGCGAAACGCTGATTCTTGCCAAACTCGGCTTTGACAGCCCCTATCAGGAATGAAGCGGCTGTCCGACCTCTAAGTCTTACTGGGCCAGAATCCAGCCGACAAGATTCTTGATCTCGGCTGCATCTTTGCTGGCGACGACCTTGTGCTCCTCTTCCGTGCCGTCCTGCTGTTTGACCTTGGGTGCCTTGGTCAGAACATCAACCAGCTTCGCTTCAGCATCAGCCTTGCCTTTGTATTTTTCAGCAATCTTCTTGTAGGAAGCTGCCTTCTTGTCCTTGTCTATGGCATGGCACTTCAGGCAGTCGCTCTTCTTTGCCAGTGCAGCGGCTGCATCAGCGTTGACCGCGGCGTAAGACGTACCGGTAAAAGCGGCAGCAGCAAGGCCCAGAACTGACACGGTGATCAGTTTTTGAGGAATCGAAAATTTCATCGCGAGGGTTCCCTTCTTGGTTTCAACAGTTTCCATCGATCGGTTGAGACACCGAAAGGAGTCTGCTATTGGTAATAACCCTTACAGACTCAACGCGATTGTGCTCGGATTCCGGCCCGCAGATGGCGGCATATGCAGGGTTTCTGATCTGGGTCAAAGTGCTGGCACAGGCACGGAATTCCAAACACCTTGGCAAGAGAGCGCCCAAGCGGCAGGGCGCCAAGTCCGGTTCGGATCCAGCCGCACATAAAAAATATTCTCGCCCGGCGCGCGCCCTCCCTCTGAATTCGCGATCAATGCCTTGTTTTCACAGGAAAGATGTACAAACAATTTGTACTTGGGTCCGCAAGAAATCCTGGTTCTGTGACCGTTTGACGCTCGCCATTCTTTCGTAACCCGTTGAAATGAAAGAGCTAATTCGTCGGACGACGGGTCTGGCACAGGGGTTGCATAGAAGGAACCAGCAAACACAAAGAAATTGAGGTAACACAAATGAACCAAACAACCAAGATCCTGGTGGTAGACGACGAAGAAGTCGTCCGACTCAGCTATCTCAGAGCGCTCTCTGGCGACAGTTGCAAAGTCGAGTTGGTAAAAAACGGCCGTGATGCTCTGCAGATGATGGGACAGCGCTCATTCGACGTCGTGTTGCTCGATCAGCGCATGCCGGGACTTGACGGCATGTCCGTACTGAAAACGATCAAGGAAAAATGGCCTGAGAGTGAGGTGATCATGATCACGGGCTACCCGGCAGTCGAATCTGCCAAGGAAGCGGTAACCCTGGGCGCCTACGACTATCTGGCCAAACCGATCGGTCCGGACGATGTCATCAACGCTGCCAATGGCGCCATGATGCACAAGCGGTGGGCTCTGCGGCGCGACCAGCAGGCTCAATGCGCAACGCTTCAGTAGAAGTCAAGTTTTTTTGGAAATGGCAACGTGTATTTGCAGCAATTTTGCTGATTAATCTGATTTATTGAAGGAGAGAGTCATGAGTGCACTGCGTAAAGTTCTGGTTGTTGATGACGACGCCGTTGTCGGCAAGAGTTTCCACCGTGTCCTGTCAGAAAACAAGGGCTACGTTGTGACGACGGTAGAAAATGCCCATGAAGCGTTGAAGCAAATGCGCGAGCAGTCATTTGATGTGGTCTTTACCGACATCAAGATGCCTGGCATGGACGGCGTTGAATTGGCGGAGCGGGTCAAGGCCAGCCAACCCTGGACACCGGTGGTCATCATCACCGGTTATGGCACGACAGAGAACGAAAACCGGGCCAAGGCCGCTGGCGTTACAGACTTTGTGCGCAAGCCACTCTCGCCCGAGATGATTGAACAAAGTGCCGCCCATGCGCTGCGCGAGGCGGCCCCGGAAGTCGCCCTCGAAGCGGTGCAGGCGCCAATGGAGCAGGTCCATGTTGAAGTGATCGAAAAGGAAAGCCGCGTCAAGAACATTGCGCTGTTCCTGGCCGCTCCCTTCATCGGTTTGGCCTATGCCGTGATGCTTCCGGTGGTGGGCGTGGTCATGCTGGCCAAAGTTGCCCTGCAAGCCCGCAAGGCAAAAAGCCAGCAAGTGTGATCCAAAGCATTGAGCTACATCACGAATCTGGCAATCAATCCTGCAAGCGCTGAGAAGTTGCCCCCATCAGGTATGACAATCGTCACCTGATGGTTTTCGCCGTGAGAAGACCAAACCCTGGGGAACCCGAATGAAAAGCTCCCGCACACCGACCAGTTTGATCCTGGCAGGCCTGCTTGCACTTATCCTGTCTTTAGCCGGCCTGACTGCCAACGCGGCAGAAGGCGAGATGTCCAAAGAGAGTAAAGCCTGTCTATCCTGCCACGACAAAGACGGCATGACCAAGACGCTTGAAAGCGGGGAGGCTCTGTCATTGAGCGTCTCTACCAAGGCGTATACGGAGTCGATGCACAAAAAGACGGACTGCGAGGACTGCCATTCGAATCTCGATTCGAAAACGCACGGCAAGGTCAAGACCGCCATCAAGAGTAAACGGGAATTTACCTTGGGCATGCGCGAATCCTGCCGCGACTGTCACAAGAAAAAGGCCACCGAGTACGACGACAGCGTTCACGCGGCACTGATCAAGGCGGGTAGCAAGAAGGCGCCGCTTTGTACGGACTGCCACAACCCGCATACCGTCCGCTCAGCCAAGATCGTCGGCCCGATCACGGAGACCCCCTGTGCAAAATGCCATGAACCGATCTTCAAGGCCTATGCCAAGGATGTCCACGGTCTGGAACGCGTTGCCAAGGGCATCAGCGCCCCGCTGTGCGCGGGCTGCCACCAGGCGCACGCCGTCAAGGCTGCTTCCATGGGTGAGGGTGTCAAGGACGCCTGTCTGGCCTGCCACAAGGATGCGGCAAAACAGCACGATGACTGGCTGCCCAACACTGCACTGCACTTTGAAGCGATATCCTGCCCGGTCTGTCATGCACCGGACGCGAAGCGCCGGGTCAACCTCCGGCTGTATGACAGCACGGCAAAACGGCAGGTGGCAGAAAAAACCGGCGTGCCAAAGTTTGAGAAGCGCACCGATGCTGCTGACAGCAAGGACATGGGCCTGGACGAGCGCGCACTCTGGAGCCTGCTCAAGGAGTTCAATCAGGATGGCGGCGATGGCAAGATGCTTCTGCGCGGCCGCCTGGAAGTTCACTCGGGCGTCGAAGCCCATCAGTTGAGTGAAAAGTCCAAAGCCATCAAGGACTGCGACACCTGCCACAAGCAGGGCGCAGCAGCGTTCCAGAGCGTGTCGCTGACGATCGCCGGCCCGGATGGCCGGCCCTTGCGCCATGGTGTGCAAAGTGAAGTACTCAATTCGCTGACCTCGATGCAATCCGTGCGCGGCTTCTATGCCATCGGCAGTACCCGCATCAAGTTGCTCGACTACCTGCTGATACTGGTCGTGCTCGGTGCGGCCAGCGTGCCTCTGGTCCACATGACGATCAAGCGCTTGTTCAAAGGGGTGCGCGACAAACTGGAAGCCGAGCGACTCGCCGCCGCTCAGGACCTTGGTAAGCAGGCTTCAACCGGCCATCGTCACTCTGCTGACGACGCCTCCAAATAGCAGGAACACGCCATGGAAAAGCTTTATATCCACCCGCTGCCGGTCAGACTCTGGCATTGGACCAACGCCTTCGGATTTGTTTTGCTGATTGCAACCGGGCTGCAGATCCGCTACCTTGATCTGTTTCAGCTGATTCCATTCAGGACGGCGGTCGTCGCACATAACTGGGTTGGCTTCGTCCTGATTGCCAATTTCTTTGTCTGGCTGGGCTATTACCTGTCCAGCGACAAGATCAAGGTCTATCACCCTGAATTAAGTCCGACGAAGTACTTCCAGGCCAGCTTTCGCCAGATGCAGTTTTATGGCTACGGCATCTTCCGGGGTGAGCCAAATCCGCACCATCCAAACGCCTACAAGAAGTTCAATGCCCTGCAAAGCATGCTGTACCAGATCATCATGATGCTGCTGGTGCCCATCATGTTCTTCACCGGCCTGTTGATGTGGGATGTCAGTCGCTTTTCATCGATCGTTGAAATGCTGGGCGGCGTGCGCGTCGTCGACACCGTGCATGTCCTGCTCTTCATCGTGTTCTGCGGCTTCATGATCGTGCACGTCTATCTGGCCAGCCTGGGACACACGGCTTCGGCCCATTTCAAGGCCATGATCACTGGCTACGAAGAAGTCGAGGACGAACCCAAGCACGACGCCAGTTCCTGAAAACCGGCCCGATATTCTGGCCTGACGCGCCGGAGTATCGATGTCTCAGGAAGCTTCCGGCTCGTCAGGGTCGTATTCGGTGTCGCGAACGCGGATGTTGTACTTCTTCATCAGCGCCTGGAAATTGGAACGCTGCATACCGGTTTCTTCAGCACTCTTGGTGACATTCGACCCGTTTCTCTTGAGCGTCTCCTGAATAAACAGTTTTTCGACATCCTCGACAGACTTCTCCCTGGCGATTTTTTTCAATCGTTTGAGATCTTCGCCGGTTCTCGGTACTTCAAGATCCAAGCGCGGCTCGTTATCGATGATATTGACCAGGTGAGCCCGGTGAATCGATTTGTCTGAAGCCAGGATCACCGCTCGATGCATGGTGTTTTCGAGTTCCCGCACGTTACCCGGCCAATCATAGTTAACCAGCGTGCTCATGGCCGCCTCCGAAATCTCGGACAACGGCTTTTCGAGCTCGTTGCAGAAGACCTTCAGGAAATGGAAAGCCAGTGCCGGAATATCGTCGCGCCGCTCCCTCAAAGCAGGGGCGTGAACCGGGAAGACGTTGACACGATAGTAGAGATCCTCACGAAAGGAACCGTCGGCAACCATTGCCTTGAGGTCCTTGTTGGTCGCAGTGACCAATCGGACGTTGGTCTTCTGGACGACGGTGCTGCCAACCGCCCTGAATTCGCGCTCCTGAATCACGCGCAGCAGTTTGGCTTGCGTTGAAAGCGGGATATTGCCGAACTCATCGAGAAACAGCGTTCCATTGTTGGCAACCTCGAACATACCCCTCTTGTTTGCCACGGCTCCGGTAAATGAGCCCTTGGTGTGCCCGAACAATTCGCTCTCCAGCAGATTTTCACTCAGGGTATTGCAATCCACCGTAACGAAAGGCTGGTCCTTGCGCAGACTGTTGTAATGGATGGCACGCGCGATCATTTCCTTGCCGGTGCCACTCTCCCCTGTGATCAGCACCGTGGTGTTGGTCGGCGCACACTTGGCAATCAGCGCGTATACGGCCTGCATCGGCGCGCTGGCGCCGACGATATTCTCGAACCGGTACTTGGAGCCAACCTCGTTCTTGAGGTGCCGATTTTCCTGCAGCAGGCGCCGGCGCTCCAGGGCCCGGTCGACCACGTGCTTGAGTTCATCCGGATCAAAGGGCTTTGACAGGTAATCAAAGGCGCCGAGCTTCATGGCCTTGACCGCCGTCTGGATCTGGGACAGTCCGGTCACCATGATCACATCCACATCGGGATGGCGCTCCTTGACCTGCTGCAGAACCTCCAGACCGTCAATTCCCGGCATCATGATGTCAAGCACCATCAGGTCGAATTCACTCTCCTCGATTTTGCGCAAGGCAGACGCGCCGTCCTGCGTCGAATCAACGCTGTACAACTCGCCGTCGCTCAGAATGCGTCGGCAGCTCCGAATCACAATCTCCTCGTCATCAACGATCAGGATTCTTGCACTCATGGCTTACTCTCATCTGCGTGGCGTTCGGTTTCATTGGATGGCGGCATGATCGGTAGATAGATGCGGAAGGTGGTTCCGGTCCCAACAACGCTTTCGACAGTGATCCTGCCACCATGTGCCTTGACAATTCCATAGCTTACCGACAAGCCCAGGCCGGTTCCTTTACCGACCTCTTTGGAAGTAAAAAATGGATCGAAAATTCGCTGTAAGTTAGCCTGTGGAATCCCGCAGCCGGTGTCGATCACTGCAATTTCAACCATGGGCGTAGCGTCAGCGCCGGTCTTGGCATTGGCCACGGCGGCATAGGGACGACTGCGCACTGTGACATTTCCCTTGCCTTCGATGGCCTGCTGGGCGTTGACCAGCAGGTTCAGTATGACCTGTTTGATCAGGTCGGCATCACCCCAGATCTGGGGCAGACCCGGATCCAGATCGGTGTTGATCTCAATCTGCTGCAGGGAGGCCGGCCGCTCGACGAAACGCACCGTGTCTTCAATCACCCGGTCCAGGCTGAAGAAGCCCTTGACCGGGACTTTTTCGCGTGCAAAGTCAAGCAGGCGCTTGATGATGCTGGCACAGCGCTTGGTCTCGCGGATCACCAGATCCAGGTCTTCTGCATCTTCGCTGCCATCCGGCGCCTTCTTGCGCATCAGGGACGTAAAGGTCAGCACGCCGGTCAGCGGATTGTTCAGTTCGTGCGCAATGCCAGACGCGAGCACACCGATCGAGGCCAGCTTTTCGCCTTGAGCCACCTCAGCCTTGGCAGCAAGAAGCTCCTGGGTTCTCTCAGACACTTTGTGCTCCAGCGTTTGCACCAGATCCCGCATCTCCTGTCGGGACTGATCGAGTGCGGCTGTCATCTGGTTAAAGGATCCCGCAACCAGGCCGAATTCATCGCCGCTACGCACTGGGATGGCCTGATCCAGCTTGCCGCCTGCCACGTCCTTGGCGCCCGCCTCGAGATCCTTCAATGGCAGGTAAATCAAACGCTGCAGCAGCAGACCGATCGTCAGCGCAAAGAGAAGGATGAAGCCGATCGAAATACTGATGACGTGAATGGCATGCGAGCGCATCGACTGGTCCATCTCATCAAGAGAATAGGCGACATCCACGACACCGAGCACAGACTGATTGGCAGGGTGCTCGTGACAGGAAGCTGATGAGCACGAGGCCTCATTGCGGATTGCGTGCATGGTGCCGAGAACCCGGTGCCCGCCGGCGGTCTCGATGATCTTCCAGCGCCTGTCGTCCGGAACATTCTTCAAGGGCTGACTTGACAGATGGCAGTTGATGCAGGGCTCATCCTTTTGCTCGACCGAATAACCCACCTCTGATTTCCGGTTGGAGTGAATGATGGTGCCGTCCTTGCTGATGACACGAATCCGCTCGATACCCTTTTGCTTGCCCAGGTCTTCGATGATTTTCTCGACGATATCACGCTTGTTGACCAGCATCGTATAGCGGGTGCTGGCCACCACCATCTCGGACAACTGGGTCACGTGCCGCGCGACCACGCCTTGCATGTCTTCCTGCCGGTGCTTGAGAATCAGCCACGTAAACGCCAACATCGCCGTTGAAAGGACGATGATCAGATAAAAGCCGATCTTGAGCTTGAGACTGTTTTTTTGCATATGTCAGGTTGACCCCGATGCGCCCGGCGATTATGACATCGCCTCACTGGAACAGACGTGCTAATCAACCCGCATTTGATGTGGCTCAGGCGCAATACGCAAGGGAATCGTCACCGGCCCGTCGTTCACCAGATGCACCTTCATGTCGGCACCAAACTGGCCGGTTTGCACATTGGTATGGACGCGCCTGGCTTGCCTCACAAAATAGTCATACAGCCGGCGCCCCTGCTCAGGGCTGGCCGCCGCCGTGAAGCTTGGCCGGTTACCACGCGAGGCATCGGCGGCCAAGGTGAACTGGCTCACCACCAGCAGGCCTCCGGTGCGCCCGGCGCCGTCAATATCCTGCACACTGCGGTTCATCTTGCCTGCGTCGTCACTGAAGATGCGCAACTTTCCTATCTTGGCCAGCATCTTGTCGCTCTGAATCTCGCTGTCTCCGTTTTCGGCGCACAGCAGCACCAGCAAGCCAGCGCCGATCTCCCCAACCACAAGGTCGTCAATCACGACCCGCGCTTGACTGACGCGCTGCAACAGGGCAATCATGCCGCCCCGCCCGAGGATTTCACTTCAAGTCGCGGGCATCGTCAAAATGCGCCTCCACATCGCTGGGCAGTAGTTGAATCGTCGCCCGCAAGCCCGGTACCGCGCTCATCAACGCCTGCTCGACGCTGGTGCGTACCGCGGCAGCCCGCCCCAGCGACCAGCTGGCAGGCATGTGCATATGCATGTCAACAAAGCGACGCTGGCCTGAGCGGCGGGTAGCCACATGGTCAAAGCGGATGGTGTTGTGATCGAAGTTTGCCAGCGTATTCTGGATCTCTTGCATCACGTCGGGCTCCACGGCCTCATCCATCAAGCCTTGAGAGGAGCGCCACATCAAGTGAGCCCCTTCCCACAAAATATTCAAAGCAACGCCGATGGCTGCCAGCGCGTCGAGCCAGACCCAGCCCGTCAGTGCCACACCGACCAGACCCAGCACGACGCCAACCGAAGTCCAGACGTCGGTCACCAGGTGTCTGGCATCGGCCTCCAGCGCAATCGAGCGATGCACTTTGGCAGAACTGAACATCACCCAGGCCAGCAAGCCGTTGAGCGCCGAACTCAGTACCGACAAGGCAAGGCCCGCGCCCAGGGCCTGCAAGGGTTGCGGCTCGAACAGCCGCCACGCGGCGGCCCAGATAATGCCCAGAGCGACGCCCACAATGAGCACGCCTTCAAAGCCGGACGAGAAGTACTCCGCCTTGTGGTGTCCATAAGGGTGCTCTTCGTCGGCCGGGCGCTGGGCGATGATGACCATCATCAGCGCAAAGATGGCGCTGGCCAGGTTCACAAAAGACTCCATCGCGTCTGACAGCAAACCAACCGAATCGGTGACGTACCAGGCCAGCGTCTTGAGCACGATGGTGATAGCGGCCACCGCAATGGAAGCCCAAAGCAGGCGCTGCGGTGTCAGAAATCGGACCGGCAACAACGAAACCACGCCAACTCAGCCCAGCGTGACCTTGGCAAACTTGCGCTTGCCAACCTGCAGGACGTAGCTGCCGCGCCCCAGTTTCAGGCCCTTGTCACTGACCACAACCGAATCCAGACGCACTCCGCCACCGTCGATCAGGCGGTTTCCTTCCCCCACGGAGCTCGTCAATCCCGCGAGTTTGAGCAACGCACCCAAGCCAAGTGGGCTGCCAGCTTCGCCCAGCGGCAGCGACACCTCAGCGATTTCGTCGGGCAAGCCACCCTTGCTGCGATGGATGAAATCCTGCTCAGCCGCGTCAGCCGCTGCAAGAGAATGAAAGCGGGCCGTGATCTCCCGGGCCAGCGCCACTTTGGCTTCCTTCGGGTTGCGACCCGCCTCGACCTGCGCCTTCAAAGCCGTTATCTCGGCCTCGCTGCGGAAACTCAGCAGGGTGTACCAGCGCCACATCAGCGGATCGGAAATACTGAGCACCTTGGCGAACATGGTGTTGGCGTCTTCCGAGATGCCGATGTAGTTGTTCTTGCTCTTGGACATCTTCTCCACGCCGTCGAGTCCCTCCAGTAGCGGCATGGTCAGAATGCATTGCGGCTCCTGACCATACTCCGTCTGCAAGTGACGACCCACTAACAAATTAAATTTCTGGTCGGTGCCACCGAGCTCAAGATCACTCTTGAGCGCGACGCTGTCATAGCCCTGCATCAAGGGATAGAGAAATTCGTGCACGCTGATCGGCGTTCCGGACTTGAAACGGTCGGAAAAATCGTTGCGCTCCATCATGCGCGCCACCGTGTAACGGGCGGCCAGCTGAATCATGCCGCGCGAGCCCAGCGCGTCACCCCACTCGCTGTTGTAGCGAATCTCGGTCTTTGATGGATCGAGCACCATGGATGCCTGACGGTAATAGGTCTGAGCATTGACCTCGATTTGCTCGCGTGTCAAGGGTGGACGCGTGCTGTTGCGACCTGAAGGATCGCCAATCAGCGTCGTGAAGTCGCCGATCAGGAATATGACGGTGTGACCCAAATCCTGCAACTGACGCATCTTGTTCAGCACCACGGTGTGCCCGATGTGGATATCGGGTGCTGTCGGATCCAGTCCCAGTTTGATGCGCAGCGGTGTGCCGCTAGCCTCGGAGCGCACCAGCTTCTTGACCCACTCGTCCTGCGGGATCAGCTCTTCGCAACCGCGCAGGGTCACCGCCAAGGCCTCACGAACACGGTCTGTTACAGAAAACGGGGATGTTGACGCTTGATTCATAGGGGTTTTTCTTGATGCGTTACGGTGCAGCGCAGTTATACTCCTCGCTCACTCTTGCACTTGATTTTAATTCGCCCAGCCTGCATGCCTCTCTTGCCTGTTCGGAATCTGACCTAACCTGCCTGCCCTGGAATACTTCTCTTGATCAAAAGCCTACTTTGCGCCGGGAACGCTGTGCTGGATTCCACCAGTCGAACCGTGAAGCAATACCCGAAAAGAGTTGCCGCAACCTTTGCGGCGCTGCTGATGGCGGGTACAGGTGGTGCCTTCGCGGTGGCGAGCTTGGCGCCGGACGCATCCGAACTGCCGGTGCTGCAGGTTCTTGAATCGGTCAGCGCTCTGGCACTCAATGTTCCGGCCGATCTGGAACTGCAGTCCTTCAAACTTTTTCGCTCAGAGATCAGCCGCTCCAGCGACACCGCCGACACGCTGCTCAGCCGCCTGGGCGTTGACGACACCCTGGCTGCAGCGTTCTTGCGCTCGGACACCACTTCGCGTCAGTCCCTGCTCGGCCGCAGCGGCCGCAACGTCACTGCCGAAACCAGCGAAAACAATCACCTGCTCAAACTTGTTGCGCGTTGGAGTCCCGAGGACAATGGCAATTTCAACCGTTTGGTCATTGAACGAACTGTCAGTGGTTTTCAGTCGCGCCTTGAAGTTGCTGCGCTGACCGCATCCACCCGGCTAGCCAGCGGCACCATCCAGAGTTCCCTGTTCGCGGCGACTGACGAGGCCAAAATTCCGGACAGCGTTGCAACCCAACTCGCTGAGATTTTTGCCGGTGACATTGATTTTCACCGCGCACTGCGCAAGGGAGATCGTTTTTCGGTGGTTTACGAAGCACTTGAAGGTGATGCCGAGCCTCTGCGACCCGGACGCGTCCTGAGCGCCGAGTTCGTCAACAACAACAAGACCTTCCAGGCCATGTGGTTCCAGGAACCAGCAAGCCGCAGCAGAGGCGGCTATTACACATTCGACGGTCAGAGCTTGCGCCGTGCCTTCTTGGCGTCACCGATGGAGTTTTCACGCGTCACCAGTGGTTTCAAAATGCGCTTCCACCCCATTTTGCAGACCATGCGGGCGCATCAGGGCGTTGACTACGGCGCCCCCAGTGGCACAGCGGTGCGCAGCGTGGGCGATGGCACGGTCGAGTTTGCTGGCGTCCAGAATGGTTACGGCAACATGGTCATTCTGAAGCACCGCAATCAGCACAGCACCGTTTACGCCCACCTGAGCCGCATCAATGTGCGGCGCGGGGCCACGGTGAGTCAAGGTCAGACCATCGGGGCCGTCGGCGCCACGGGCTGGGCCACCGGACCCCATTTGCATTTCGAGTTCCGGGTCAACGGCGTCCATCGTGATCCGCTCACCATTGCCCGACAAAGCGAGTCCGTTCCGGTAGCTGCGTCAGCCAAGGGGGCGTTTGCGCGACTGGCCGCAGAAAACCGGATTGCCCTGGCTGCAGCTGCTGTGGTGCAACAGGGCAGCGCTCAGTAAGACTCCTGGCAAGGGCACACCGCGTGTCTGAAATTTACCTGGGTCTGATGTCGGGCACCTCGCTCGACGGGGTTGACGGCGTTCTGGTCGACTTTTCCGGGCCAACACTGAGCGTCCTGGCCCACAGCAGTGCACCTTTTTCACCCCCTCTGAGGGAAGAATTGCTGGCGCTGAACAGTTCTGGCAGTGACGAGTTGCACAGAGCTGCGCTGGCCGCCAATGCGCTGGTGCGTGTTTACGCACAGGTGGTGGCTGATCTGCTGCGACAAACCGGGCTTGACAGCGCGGCCGTACTGGCCATCGGTGCCCATGGGCAAACGGTGCGGCATCGACCCCAGTTATTTGATGGCACCGGCTATACGCTACAGCTGAACAACCCGGCCTTGCTGGCCGAGTTGACTGGCATCGATGTGATCGCAGATTTTCGCAGCCGTGACGTGGCAGCTGGTGGACAGGGGGCCCCGCTGGTGCCGGCCTTTCATCAATCGGTGTTCGGGCGAGCGGGCGAAACAGTGCTGACACTCAATGTGGGGGGTATCGCCAACCTGACCGTCGTGGGTCCGGCACTGGCAGAAGATGTGATTGGTTTTGACTGCGGTCCCGGCAACGCGCTGCTGGACGCCTGGTGTTGGCGCCATCTTGGGCGGACTTTTGATACCGACGGCGCATGGGCCGCTTCAGGAAAAGTTGACGCAGATTTGCTGGCTATATTGCTCGATGAACCCTACTTTTCTCTGCCCATCCCGAAAAGCACAGGACGCGACCTGTTCAATCCTGACTGGCTCACCCGACAACTTGAAAAGGCGGGTCCACTGGCGCCTGTTGATGTCCAGGCAACACTGACGGAACTGAGTGCCAGCGTCTGCGCAGCAAGCATCAAACGCTACGGAGGTGACGGCACGGAACTGATTGTTTGTGGCGGTGGCGCCTACAACGGCCACCTGATGCGGCGCCTGCAATGCCATTTGCCAGCGATTCACGTCAAATCATCGCAAGCGCTTGGAATGCCTCCACTGCAGGTGGAAGCAAGCGCGTTCGCGTGGCTGGCACGCAAAACCATTTTGCGCGAAACAGCCAGCCTGAAAACAGTAACGGGCGCCCAAGGCGCCCGTATGCTCGGGGCGATCTACCCCTCTAGGCTCAAGAAAAGCTAGATCCGCAACCACAGGTGGTGGTCGCGTTCGGATTCTTGATGACAAACTGCGCGCCCTGCAGGTCTTCCTTGTAATCAATCTCGGCGCCAACCAGGTACTGATAGCTCATGGCGTCAATCAGCAGCGATACGCCATTCTTGGTCATGGTCGTATCGTCTTCGTTGGTAACTTCATCGAAGGTGAAACCATACTGGAACCCGGAGCACCCGCCACCCTGCACGAATACGCGCAATTTCAGGTCCGGGTTGCCCTCTTCGGCAATCAGGTCTGCCACCTTGGCGGCTGCACTGTCCGTAAAAAGAATCGGACTCGGCATTTCAACTTCATTGTGTTCTGCAACAGCACTCATGGCTACTCCGGAAAGTTTGTTACCCTAATACTACAGCAATTCGCTCAACCATTGAGTTGTCTGTTGTTTGCCGCCAATTTGAGTGTGGGTTTTTCTTCTTCAATGCCCGGTCGTAGCTGGCCATCGATGATCGCACCCTGGTGCATCTCCAGGGCGGTGTAATAAACATCGCCTTCGATCCGCGCTTTGGGTTGCAGCTCAAGCATGACGCGCGCATGAACCGGTCCCCTGACCGTTCCGTTGACGATGATGTGGTCGGCCATCAGTTCGCCGGTCACGGTGGCCGTCTCCGAAATCACCAGAATACTGGCCGCGTCGACCCTGGCACTGACATTGCCGCGCACCTTGCCGTCGATTCGCAAACCGTCCGCGAATTTAAGGTCGCCGTCAATTTCGCTATCCTCTGCAATCAGGCTTCGAAGAGGAGGTTGTTTCTTTTTGTTGAACATCTGGAGAACTCACTAAAACATCGAAAACACGGTCAACTATAACTTGATCGACTGCACTGCCCTGGACACAGAACCGTCCATCACTTTAGCAGTAACGGACTTGACCACCACCGAAGCGGGCAATTCAAGAACGCCTTCAAGGCGCCCGTACTGTTTCAGCTTGAAAGCCAGCGCACCGCCTGGCAGTGCCCCGGTCCAGGGTTTTCCATTCTGCACCCCGGCAAAGGTCAATTCAAGCCGGCCATTGAATTCCGGCGGGTTCTTGCGAGCTTGGATGACCAGCACCTGCCACTTCATTTCACGTCCGCCGCGAAGCTCTGCCTGCAGCCCCCGAATCACAATACCCTCACCTCCGGCGGTCGGTATCAATTTCTCAAAGAACCCCAGATCATCACGCAGTCCCTGGTTGTCGATCTCAAGTTGCTTGACCACGGCCGACAACTTCTCTCTAGCCACCTTCTCGGACGTCATCAAGGTCTCAGAAGTGTTGGCAATCAATTGCGCCTTGTCACGCTCGGCTTTCAAGGTCGACAGCTGGGCGCGCACGCCGACAAGCTCGGATCGCGCCTGGCGCAGTTCTTCCTTGGTATCGCTATCAAGGCCCGCGATATCCTTGCCAAATTCAAAAGCCCACAGACTGATGGCAGCGCAAAAACCAAGTACCAGCGCCAACAAAGCCCAGCGAAACGGCCATGGCAAAGCGGTGCGCACCGACATGCGCGGTGCGCTGACAGTCAGGCGGCGAAGGATCAAACGGAGTCGCATCGGCTCGCCAGTCTATCAGCCAGAACGAAAGCAGCCGCCGGAATCTGCATTCCAGCGGCTGTCGCTTTGCAGCAATCTGCTGACAAATTCGCGTTCGAATTAGCGCTTGCTGAATTGCTTGCGACGACGCGCACCGTGGAAACCGACCTTCTTGCGCTCGACTTCGCGCGCGTCACGCGTCACAAAGCCGGCTTTGCTCAGCTCGGATTTGAGCGTCGCATCGTAGTCGATCAGGGCACGGGTGATGCCATGGCGCACAGCGCCAGCCTGACCGGACTCGCCGCCACCGGCAACATTGACCATGATGTCAAAAGTCTGTGCGTGGTTGGTCAGCATCAGGGGCTGCTTGCAAATCATGATCGACGTTTGACGACCGAAAAACTTTTCGATGTCTTTGCCGTTCACCACGATCTGGCCGGAGCCCTTCTTCAGAAATACCCGGGCCACGCTGGACTTGCGACGGCCGGTTCCATTGTTCCATTCACCAATCATCTCAAGGCTCCTTAGATTTCCAACACTTTGGGTTGCTGGGCAGTGTGGGGGTGCTCAGCACCACCGTACACCTTGAGCTTCTTGATCATGGCGTAGCCGAGCGGCCCTTTGGGCAGCATGCCCTTGACGGCTTTTTCCAAAGCGCGCCCCGGGTGTTTGGCTTGCATGTCACGGAAGTTGATCTGGGAAATGCCACCCGGAAAGCCGGAATGGCTGTAATAGATCTTGTCAATCGACTTGGCGCCGGTGACGCGCAGCTGGGCTGCGTTGATGATGACAATAAAGTCACCGGTATCGACGTGAGGCGTGTAAATGGCCTTGTGTTTGCCGCGCAAACGGAGAGCAACTTCGCTGGCTACTCGTCCGAGGACCTTATCGGTCGCGTCAATCACAAACCACTCGTGCACCACGTCAGCTGCTTTTGCGCTGAAGGTCTTGGTCATGAGTTTTCTCTAAAAAGAGGGTTTGTCGGGCTCTTTTCCACGGTCGGCGTTCCTCTGATGGGAATCTCTTAGGTGGGGAATGAACTTCGCCGCGGAGCCACAAAAGCGCTGCGAAGCCGAGCATTATAAGGGATTTGGCTGCGCAATAGGCTGCTTCTCGCCACCGCTTCGTCCAAGGCGGGCGGTGTGGCCTGCGCTCTCCGTCCCGTGTCGTTCAGCCTCTGGCGAGGCTCGAACGAGGCTCGCGGTCGAATAACTCAGCAATCCCGCGACTCTTCACAAACCGCACTGTTGGCACGCACCCCTCCGTGGTAGCCGCGAATGGGGCCTGCGCTCGCAAGCCACACCACCCACCTTCACTAGCAACGTAGGGCAGAACAAATTGCGCTGCTGGTCAACCCAATACCGCAGGATCCCAAGGTGCACTCCCCTAATCAAGCGTCTGCTCCGGTGCAAAGCCGCCATTTGAGCGCCCACACGCATCCCGTCGTCAATCCACCACGGCCGCCCCAGGGCTGGTGGATTGGGTGTCCGATCGGCGGCCCCATTCGCGCTCACTGCGTCGGTCGGCATACTTCACATCTTGTTGAGGCCATTACGGTCGCGGTCCGGGGAATGTGAGCGCGAGCCTCGTTCGAGCCTCGCAGAGGCTGAACGACACGGGCCAGAGAGCGGACACCCGGTCCACCAGCCACACCACGAACAAAAACGGCAAGCCAAGGCGGTTACCATGGTGCCATGTTCAGCTACCGCCACGCCTTCCATGCCGGCAACCATGCCGACGTACTCAAACACATGGTCTTGATCGCGATCATGCGGCATCTGACGCAAAAGGACACTGCCCTGACCGTCTTTGACACCCATGCCGGGGCCGGTTTGTACCGGCTTGACGGTGACTACGCCGAGACCAGCGGCGAGGCGGCGGGGGGATTTTTGCAACTGATTGCGGCCAAGCCGCTGCCGAACGCTCTGGCCCCGGTGCTTCAGGATTACCTGGATCTGGTGGCCAGTTTCAATACGGCTGGCAGTCACAAGATTTACCCGGGCTCGCCGTTCATCGTCCAGAGCCTGCTGCGCGAGCGTGACAAGCTCAAACTTTTTGAATTGCACCCAACGGATGCCAAGACCCTGTCCGCCAACGTGGCACAGCTAGACGCCGGGCGTCAGGTGGCTGTGCTGCGTGAGGACGGATTTGAAGGCCTGAAGAAATTCCTCCCGCCACCGGCGCGTCGGGCACTGGTGTTGAGCGATCCGAGTTACGAGATCAAGACCGATTACGCGCGCGTCGTTGCCATGGTCGCCGACTCGCTAACGCGATTTGCCACCGGCACCTACGCGGTCTGGTATCCACTTATTCCCCGTCCGGAAGCGCATGATGTTCCGCGCAAACTGAAAACTCTGGCTGCCAAGGCCGGCAAGGCCTGGTTGAACGCCAGCTTGACCGTGAAGTCAAGCAAACTCACAGCGAATGACGCAGGCGAAGTGATCCGCCCGGGCCTGCCCGCCAGTGGCATGTTCGTCATCAATCCGCCTCATACGCTCAAGGCAGCCCTCGGGCTCGCCTTGCCCCAACTGGCAAAACTCCTGGGGCAAGACAAACACGCCACTTCGACGCTGGAATCGGCAGCCTGAGCTGTCAGGCCGCCAGCGACCGGGGATAAACTCAGTAAAACTTCGGCATCAGCAAACAGTTCCATGATTCTTGTCACAGGCGGCGCAGGTTATATAGGCTCCCATACATGCGTTGAGTTGCTCAATGCGGGCCACGATGTGACAGTGCTGGACAATTTTTGCAACAGCCAACTCGAAGCGCTCGAGCGGGTGCAGCGCATCACCGGGAAAAGGCCTGCACTGGTTGAAGGCGATATCCGGGATGGGAAAACACTTGTGCAGACCTTGCAGCGCAGCAGGGCCAGCGCGGTCATCCACTTCGCCGGGCTCAAGGCGGTCGGTGAGTCGGTCGAAAAGCCTCTGGCTTATTACGACAACAACGTGGTAGGCACAATGCGTCTGCTGCAGGCCATGGACGAGTGCAAGGTCAAGACACTGGTCTTCAGTTCGTCGGCCACGGTCTACGGAGATCCTCAGCAACTTCCACTGAGCGAGCAGCATCCCTTGTCGGCAACCAATCCCTATGGCCAGACCAAGCTGGTCATAGAGAACATGCTGCGCGACCTGTACCGCAGTGACCCAAGCTGGCGCCTGAGCATTCTGCGCTACTTCAATCCGGTGGGCGCCCACAGCAGCGGCCTCATTGGCGAAGACCCAAGCGGTACGCCCAACAACCTCATGCCTTTTGTGGCTCAGGTTGCGGTCGGTCGGCGCGACTTCCTGAACGTCTGGGGCACGGACTACGCCACACCGGATGGCACGGGTGTGCGCGACTACATTCATGTGGTGGACCTGGCGCTGGGGCACCTCAAGGCACTGGAACGCCTGCAACTGCACAAGGAATGTCTGGCAATCAATCTGGGTACGGGCGTTGGCTACAGCGTGCTCGACATGGTGCACGCCTTCGAACAGGCCAGCGGCAAGTCGGTTCCCTACCGCATAGGGCCGCGCCGCGCCGGCGATATTGCCAGTTGCTACGCCGATCCATCGCAGGCACTGGCACTGCTGGGATGGAGGGCTGAACGGGGACTTCAGGACATGTGCGCAGATGCATGGCGCTGGCAGAAGAACAACCCCAACGGCTATGCGATGATTTGAACCGCACGGACGCAAGGCAATAACAATATGAGCAACGAGATGGGAATGAACAATGGCTAAAGGAATGATTCTGGCCGCCGGTCAGGGTACTCGGGTGCGCCCGCTGACGCGCGACCTGCCAAAGCCCATGGTGCCGATTCTTGGCAAGCCGGTGATGGAGTACCTGATTGAACATCTGGCACGCCACGGCATTATCGAGATCATGGTCAACGTGGCCTGGCATCATCAAAAAATCGAAGAGTATTTTGGCGACGGCCACCGCTGGGGCGTGCAGATCGGCTACTCCTATGAGGGCGTTCGCGACCACGGCGACGTCCTGCCGCGCCCTTTGGGTTCGGCCGGTGGTATGCGGCGCATCCAGGATTTCAGTGGTTTCTTCGATGAACCAACCCTGGTGCTGTGCGGCGACGCGCTGATTGATCTGGACATCACGGCGGCGCTGGCCGAGCACAAGTCAAAGAATGCTATTGCCAGCGTGGTGGCACTCGATGTACCACTGGCAGACGTTCAGAGTTACGGCATCGTGGTCGCAGGGCCCGATGGGCACATCGAATCTTTTCAGGAAAAGCCGAAACCCGGGGAAGCCAAGTCCACCCTGGCCAGCACCGGCATCTATATTTTTGAGCCCGCCGTACTCGGTTTGGTCCCCTCCGGCACGGTTTACGATATTGGCTCGCAACTGTTTCCCGACCTGGTCGAACACGGACTGCCGTTTTTTGCCCAAAACCGCCCGTTCAACTGGATTGACATTGGCCGCGTGAGCGACTACTGGTCGGTTCTGCAACGCGTGCTGCGCGGCGAAGTGGCCGAAATGACCATGCCCGGACGCCAGATCAAACCCGGAATCTGGATTGGACTCAATACCTCGATTCCCTGGGACAAAGTGACCATTGAAGGCCCGGTCTACATTGGTTCGAGCGTGCGCATCGAGCCCGGTGCTACCATCGTCGGCCCGGTCTGGATCGGGCACGGCAGTCACATCCGCACCGGCGCCAAGGTGGTACGCAGCGTCCTGTTCGAGTACACCCGTATCGCAGCCGACATGCGCTTTTTCGAGATGATTGTCTCGCCCGACTACTGCGTCGATCGTTACGGTGAAACACTGTACCGTGGTGATGACACTTCGCAGCTGCGCTGGGGCGACGCCAGGGCATAAATGGAGAAAGACAAAGCATGCTGATCCAACCCGTAGTCCTGTCTGGCGGCTCCGGCACGCGCTTGTGGCCCCTCTCGCGCGAGAAGTACCCCAAGCAGTTGCTACCTCTCCTTGGTGCAGACTCGCTACTGCAGGCCACCGTTCGACGCGTCGAAGGCATTGCTGGTGCCGAAATCGCTGCACCCATGATCGTATGCAATGAGGAATACCGCTTTGTCATTGCCGAACAGCTGCGCCTGATGGACAAACCGGGCACCATCGTGCTGGAGCCCGCCGGGAGGAATACGGCACCGGCCCTCACGCTTGCAGCGCTGGCAGCCAGCAAGAATGAACTTGATCCGGTGCTGCTGGTGATGCCGTCAGACCATGTGATTACCGACGTCGCGGCATTTCAGTGGACCGTGCGCCAAGGAGCAGAACTGGCCGCAGCGGGTGCTGTCGTTACTTTTGGTATCACCGCCAATGCGCCCGAGACGGGCTATGGCTATATCCAGTCGGGCGCCGATTACGCAGCCAATTCAATCTCCAGTGGCGGCCCCAAACTGATTGCGCGGTTTGTCGAAAAGCCAGACCTGGCGACGGCTCAGAGCTACCTGGACGAGGGCAGCTATCTGTGGAACAGCGGCCTGTTCATGATGCGCGCCTCGATCTGGCTTAGTGCCATGCGCGTCTGCCGACCGGACATCCTGCTGGCCTGTGAAAGTGCCTGGGCGCAAGGCTCCATTGATGGTGAATTTGTACGGATCGAGAAAGCCGAATTTGCCAAGTGCCCAAGCGATTCCATTGATTACGCGGTCATGGAGCGTCTTGCAACGCAGAGCAGCGCAGCAGCGCCAGCGGGCTCACTGCCGCCCGGCGTGGTACTGCCACTGACGGCCGGGTGGTCGGACGTGGGAGCATGGGATGCCCTGTGGCAGGTTCTGCCCAAAGACGGCGCCGGCAACGTCGGCCAGGGCGATGTCATGCTGCAGGATTGCCGGAACACGCTGGCCCTGTCTGAAGGGCGCTTGGTTGCCTGCATCGGTGTTAGCGACCTGGTGGTTGTGGAAACGGCGGACGCCATCCTGGTAGCGCACAAGGACAAGACGCAGGACGTCAAGAAAATTGTTGACAGTCTGAAGAAACAGGGCCGCTCCGAGGGCTCAATCCACCGCAAGGTATTTCGCCCCTGGGGGTGGTACGACAGTATCGACGCGGGTGAACGCTTCCAGGTCAAGCGCATTGTGGTCAAACCGGGAGGCACGCTGTCGCTACAGATGCACCACCACCGCGCCGAACACTGGATTGTGGTTCGTGGCACTGCCAAAGTGACACGTGGCGACGAGACCCTGTTGCTTTCGGAAAACCAGTCCACCTTCATCCCCCTGGGTACGACGCACAGGCTGGAGAACCCGGGGCGTGTACCGCTGGAGATGATCGAGGTGCAGTCGGGCTCCTACCTGGGCGAGGACGACATTGTGCGTTTTGAAGATCTGTACGGACGGTGACAGTTCTGATCGGTTGGGGACAGAGCTAAAGATCTGTCCCGCAAGGTTATAAGTTTCTTCCAATGATGATCTTCTGCACGTCAGAGGTTCCTTCGTAAATCTGGCAGACCCGCACGTCGCGGTAGATACGTTCCACCGGGAAGTCGCTCACCACGCCGTAGCCGCCCAGCGTCTGGATGGCGACACTGCAGACCTGTTCCGCCATCTCGCTGGCAAACAGCTTGGCCATGGCGGCCTCTTTCAGGCAGGGGCGACCGGCGTCGCGCAGACTGGCTGCGTGCCAGATCAACTGGCGCGCGGCCTCGATCTGGGTGGCGCAATCAGCCAGCCTGAAACCGACCGCCTGATGGTTAAAGATAACCGTACCGAAGGTCTCCCGCTCCTTCGCGTAAGCCAGGGCGCACTCAAACGCACTGCGGGCCATGCCAACACTTTGTGCAGCAATGCCAATGCGCCCGCCTTCGAGTCCACCCAGGGCAATCTTGTAGCCTTCGCCTTCGGCCCCAATCAGGTTCTCGACCGGAATGCGGCAGCTGTCAAGGTTGATCTGTGCCGTGTCACTCGAGTGTTGGCCGAGTTTGTCTTCGATACGCGCCACCACATAGCCTGGTGCGTCGGTCGGCACCAGGAAGGCGCTCATGCCTTTCTTGCCGGCACCCTTGTCAGTGACCGCAATGACGACCGCCACATGGCCGTTCTTGCCGCTGGTGATGAACTGCTTGACGCCGTTGATGACGTAGCTATCACCTTGTCTCGCCGCCGTTGTCCGCAGGGCCGAGGCGTCAGAGCCGACATGGGGTTCGGTCAGGCAGAAAGCGCCCAACATCTGCCCCTGCGCCAGCGGCGTCAACCACTGTTTCTTCTGTTGCGCGTTGCCATAGCGCATCAGGATGGCGTTAACCGGGCAATTGGTGACGCTGATAGCCGTGCTGGTACCACCGTCGCCGGCCGCAATTTCTTCGAGCACCAATGCCAACGTGACGTAATCCAGCTCAGCGCCACCCCACTCCTCCGGCACGCAAATCCCGTAGGCACCCAAGGCCGCTAGGCCTTGATGAGCTTCCTTCGGAAAATAATGCTCCTTGTCCCAACGGGCCGCATTCGGCCAGAGTTCGGCTTGCACAAAGTCGCGCACCGCGTCGCGGATCATTTCCTGGTCTTGGGTCAACAACATGGGGGCACCTGTTCAGGTTTAACAAAGCTCAAGAGCGACAGCGGTTCCTTCACCACCACCGATGCACAGTGTGGCAACACCTCTCTTGAGACCACGCGACTGCAAGGCATACAGCAGCGTCACCATGATGCGTGCGCCACTCGCACCAATCGGATGCCCCAGCGCACAGGCGCCGCCGTTCACATTGACGATCTCGTGGCTCAGACCAAGCTCATGCATCAGGGCCATCGGCACCACAGCAAACGCTTCATTGACCTCCCACAAGTCCACCTCTTTCACGCTCCAGCCAGCCTTGGCCAATGCCTTTTTTACCGCGCCGACCGGCGCCGTGGCAAACCAGTTGGGCTCCTGCGCGTGCACCGCATGACTGACGATGCGTGCCAAGGGCTTGAGTCCCAGTTTGACAGCACTTGAGGAGCGCATCAGCACCAACGCAGCAGCGCCATCGTTGATCGATGAACTCGATGCGGCGGTAATGGTTCCGTCTTTCTTGAAGGCAGCTTTCAGCGTCGGGATTTTTTCCAGCTTGACTTTACCGGGACCCTCGTCGATCGAAATCACCGTATCCCCGGCGCGTCCCTTCACAGTGACAGGGGCGATTTCCCCAGCGAAGGCACCCGATTTTGTGGCCGCCTGCGCGCGCTGCACACTGGCAATGGCGAACTGATCCTGCTGCTCGCGCGTAAAGCCATACTTGGCGGCGCAGTCTTCACCAAAAGTGCCCATCGACCGGCCGGCCTCGTAGGCATCCTCCAGACCGTCAAGCATCATGTGATCAAAAATCCGGTCGTGCCCGATACGATAGCCGCCGCGGGCTTTGGGTAGCAGATAGGGCGCATTGGTCATGCTTTCCATGCCACCGGCAACCAGCACATCGGCGCTGCCGGCCAGTAGCATGTCATGGGCAAACATGGCGGCACGCATGCCCGAGCCACACATCTTGGACAGCGTCACCGCGCCCGCACTGATCGGCAAGCCGCCTTTGAAGGCTGCCTGGCGCGCCGGCGCCTGGCCCTGTCCGGCCATCAGACAATTGCCGAACAGGACTTCGTCAACCTGCTCGCTGCGTATCCCGGCGCGCTGCACCGCCGCCGTTATGGCAACTCCACCCAGATCGTGGGCGGCAAGACTTGAAAAGTCTCCCTGAAAACTGCCCATGGGGGTGCGGGCCGCACTGACAATAACGATGGAATCGGTCATGGTAGGGATCTCCTGTAAAAAAATGGTCTATGAAGGTGTTGGTAATCTGGCTTACTTAAGCTGCTCGGACCGAAAACGTTTGTCCTGTTCGTACGGAAACACGTCAAACACATGGCCCGCCAGAATGCGCTCCTTATGGCCCTGCCAGAACGCCACTTCCAGCAAGTCCGCGTGGTGTTTCATGAAGGACTCGCGAACCGCCGGGTTGCCCAGCAGAAAGGGTCCGAAGGTCTCGGGAAATACATCCTTGCTGCCCACGCTGTACCAGACCTCGTCCGACATCTCCTCTTCTTCGGTACGCGCCTGCGGTACTTTGCGGAAATTGCAGTCCGTGATGTACTCAATTTCGTCGTAGTCGTAAAAGACAACTTTGCCGTGCCGGGTGACGCCAAAATTCTTCCACAACATATCGCCTGGAAAAATATTGGCCGCCACCAAATCCTTGATCGCGTTGCCGTACTCGGCCACAGCACGCTCGACCTGATCACGCGCGAACAACGCCGCCGGACTCTGCGGCTTGAGCGCAGTGCCCCCGGCGTCAAAGGCTTCCTGCAGGTAGATGTTCAGGGGAATCATGCGCCGCTCAATGTAGACGTGCTTGATGATCAGTTCGCTCAAACCGTCGCCGTCGCGGTCAATGATCTGCAACTGACTCGGTGCAAATTCCTCGATTTCGGCAATCAGTTCATCCGCGAAACGGTGGCGCGGAAAGCCGACTTCGCTGTACTCCAGCGTGTCTGCCATGCGTCCGACCCGGTCATGCTGCTTGACCAGCAGATACTTGCTCTTGACCTGTTCGCGGCTGGTGTCCTTTTGCGATGGGTAGTGGTCTTTGATGACTTTGAACACATAGGGAAAGGACGGCAGATCAAAGACCAGCATCACCATGCCCTTGATGCCCGGCGCAATGCGGAACTTGTCGCTCGAATGCCGCAGATGATGCAGGAAGTCACGGTAGAACAGCGTCTTGCCCTGCTTGGCAAGACCCAGTGCGTTGTAAATTTCGTTGCGCGGCTTGCGCGGCATGATGCCATGCAGGAACTGCACATAGGCCGATGGAATTTCCATCTCCACCATGAAGTAGGCACGCGCAAAACTGAATAGCATCAGCAGGTCGTCTTCACCAAACAACGCGGCATCGATGACCAACTTGCCCTGGGCGTTGTGCAAGACCGGCAACGCAAAGCCGGTTTCACTGAAGCCGTTGATCAGCTTGCCTACGATGTAGCAGCCCTTGTTGCGAAAGAACAGCCCCGTCAGGACCTGAATCTGCAGATTGGCACGCAGCGGCATATTGCGCAGGCGCTCAGTGATGGCACCTTGCACCAGGGTAGCGTCGCGCTCCAGGTCGTCAAAGGCCAGGCGCAGGCCGAAGTCCTGCAGCAGCCGTGCCAGAACTTCCTGCATGCTGGCACTTGTCGGGTAGTAGGCTCGGTAGGTCGGACGCGACTCGGGCTCACCGTTTTCGATGTACTCGGTACTGACCGCCGGTCGGACGAAGATGAAGTCGTTCTGAAAATAGCTGCGATGCAAAATCTTGGTCGTGACCGAGTTGAAAAATGTCTCAGCCAACTCGGGTTGGTGATGGTTGACCAGTAAACCGATGTAATGCAGCTTGACCTGCTGCCAGATGTCCATGCTTTGCTCGCCGGCTTTGAATTCACGCTCAAGGCGCTTGGTACATTCACGCACCTGAAGATCGTAAAACTCGATGCGATCGCGCTGGGCGCGCTGCTGACCGTGCCAGTCTGCAGTTTCGAAGCGGTGCTTGGCGCGTGCTGATTCGGTCCTGAAAAGATGATAGTGGCGGTTAAAACCATCCATCATCGCTTTGGCAATGTCATAGGCAACGCCAGAATCAAGACGTTGTGGAAACACGGCATCAAGCTTTCAGCACGTTACCACGCGGGTAGCGTTTGAGGGCGTTGCGAAAAACGTTGACCACCTCTTCGTGCCCGTGCATGCTCACTTCCAGGTCCTTGACCAGCCCGTCCTGCAAGCCATAGCACCAGCCGTGCACCGCGACCTTTTGACCTCGACTCCAGGCATCCTGAATCACGTTGGACAGCGCCACATTGCCGACCTGTTCGATCACGTTCATTTCGCACAACACATCTTCCTGCTCGGCCACGCTCAAGTGTTCAATGCGACGACGGTGCCGCAGTTTGACATCATGCACATGGCGCAGCCAGTTGTCAGCCAGACCGACGCGCGTGCCGCGCAAGGCCGCCAGCACGCCGCCGCAGCCGTAATGTCCGACCACCATGATGTGCTCGACCTTCAGATGATCGACCGCAAACTGGATCACTGACAGAGCATTGAGGTCCGAGTGCACCACCACGTTGGCGACATTCCGATGCACAAACACCTCACCCGGGTCCAGACCGGTAATTTCGTTGGCTGGTACCCGGCTGTCAGAGCAGCCAATCCAGAGGTATTTCGGAGTCTGCAACTGAGCCAGCTGGCTGAAAAAGCCCGGGCGTTGCAGTTCCATGCGCGCGGCCCAGGCGCGGTTGTTGTCGAACAGGTGCTGAAGCGATCGGGTCGTCATTTTGCTCAGCAGGTCTCGGCAAACAATTCGCGCCCGATCAACATGCGCCGGATTTCACTGGTTCCGGCACCGATCTCGTAAAGCTTGGCGTCGCGCCACAGGCGTCCCAGCGGATACTCGTTGATGTAACCATTGCCACCAAAGATCTGCACGCCTTCACCGGCCATCCAGGTCGCCTTTTCGGCACACCACAGAATCACCGAAGCGCAGTCCTTGCGTACCTGGCGCACGTGCTCGACGCCGAGCAGGTCAAGGTTCTTGGCAACGGTATAGGCAAACGACCTTCCAGCCTGCAGCACCGTGTACATGTCGGCCACTTTGCCCTGAATCAGTTGAAATTCACCAATACTCTGCCCAAACTGCTTGCGGTCGTGAATGTAGGGAAGCACGTTGTCCATCACCGACTGCATGATGCCCAGCGGCCCACCGGTCAGCACGGCACGCTCGTAATCGAGCCCGCTCATCAAGACTTTGGCACCGTTGCCAACGCCACCCAGAATGTTTTGCGCTGGAACCTCGACATTGTTGAACACCAGTTCACCCGTGTGGGAACCGCGCATGCCAAGCTTGTCAAGCTTTTGCGCCACCGAAAAGCCTGCCATGCCCTTTTCAATCAGGAAGGCCGTCACGCCGCGCGCGCCCAGCTCCGGTTCGGTCTTGGCGTAAACCACCAGGGTGTCCGCGTCCGGCCCGTTGGTAATCCACATCTTGCTGCCGTTGAGCAGGTAGTAGCCGCCCTTGTCTTCAGCTTTGAGCTTCATGCTGATCACGTCACTACCGGCGCCGGGCTCACTCATGGCCAGGGCACCGACATGCTCACCGCTGATCAGTTTGGGCAGGTACTTGACTCTTTGCTCGGGCGTGCCATTGCGTTTGATCTGATTCACGCACAAATTGCTGTGCGCGCCATACGACAAACCGACCGAAGCGCTGGCGCGGGAAATCTCCTCCATCGCAATCATGTGGGCTAGGTAACCCATATTGGCGCCGCCAAACTCTTCTCCGACCGTGATACCCAGCACGCCCAGATCGCCCATCTTGCGCCACAGGTCCATCGGAAACTGGTCGCTTCTGTCAATTTCACCCGCACGCGGCGCGATTTCAGTCTGGGCAAATTCACGCACCGCATCACGCAAGGCGTCGATATCCTCACCGAGCTGAAAGTTGAGTCCTGGCATATTGTTCATGGTTTCTCTCTCCGTTGTTTCATGATTTCACTTCGCATTCTTCTTGCTGATTTGCGATTTTTCCTTGCCCGGACTCCTGGCAAGCAGCGCCCTGGCCTCACGCTGGTGCACCTTGAGCTCATCCAGATTGGCTTGCAAGTCCTTCATCTGGGCTTCCAGTTGCTTCTGGTGTGCGGCGATCACCGTCAGGAATTTTTGCAATTGCGGGCCGGTATCGCGCGGGCTGTCGTACATGTCGATGATTTCCTTGGCCTCGGTCAGGCTCAGCCCGAGGCGCTTGGCGCGCAAGGTCAGCTTCAGTCGGGTACGGTCTCGTCCGCTGTAAACCCGCGTGCGTCCGCCGGGACCACAGCGCTCGGGTTGCAACAAGCCCATGTCTTCATAAAAGCGCATGGCGCGGGTGGTCAGATCGAACTCGCGCGCCAGGTCGCTGATGCTGAAGGTGGTGGACATAACTTGTGCTCAACAATGGTGACTGGCCAAGCAGCTGTGCTCGCCTAGAATGTCGATCCTGATTGACGTTTACGTAAACGTCAATTATGGAGCAAATCAGGAACCCATTTGAAATCACACGTCAACGAACTTGAAAAGCAGCTGCACTACCCGCTCGGTGATACCCTGCCAGCGCCGGGTGCCAGCCTGAGTGTTGCCCCCGGTGTGAAGTGGTTGCGCATGGCCTTGCCGTTTGCACTCGATCACATCAATCTGTGGTTGCTGCGCGATGAAATCGATGGCCGAGCCGGCTGGAGCGTCATCGATTGCTGCATCAACACCGAGCAGTCGAAAGCGCAGTGGGAGCAGATCTTTGCCAACGAGCTCGAAGGTCTTCCGCTTTTGCGCGTCATCGTGACGCACATGCATCCCGACCATATCGGCCTGGCGCAATGGTTGTGCCAACGCTGGAATGTTGCGTTGTGGATGAGTGCAACCGATTTCAACCTGGCACGCATTGGCAGCGAGGGAATAAGCGGCTTTGGCGGCGATGCCGCAGCGGTGTTCTTTGCAGCCCATGGCCTGAATGACCCGGCCTCCGTGGAGAAGATCAGGGTCCGCGCCAATTACTTCAAGACCTTGGTGCCGGCTGTGCCGCGTCACTTCCACCGCCTGATGGACGGCGACGCACTGACCATAGGTGTACAGCAGTGGCGCTGCATCAGCGGCTACGGCCATGCGCCCGAACACATCTCCCTGTATTGCCAGGAGTTGCGACTGCTCATTGGTGGCGACATGATGCTGCCGCGCATCTCTACCAACGTGAGCGTCTACGACCAGGAGCCCGAATCCAACCCGCTCAGGCTGTTTCTCGACTCGATTGACAAGTTTCGACTGCTCGATCACCAAACAATGACGCTACCGGCCCATGGCAAACCCTTTACCGGTCTGCATCGGCGCATCGAGCAATTGCACGAGCACCACCGGGACCGTCTGGCTGAAGTCATGGCGGCGTGTCAGCTCAGTCCCTGCAGCGCCGCCGACATCGTGCCGGTGCTGTTCAAGCGCACGCTGGACCTGCACCAAGCGACCTTTGCCATGGGCGAATCCATCGCCCACCTGCATGCGCTCTGGTTTGAGGGGCGCTTGAAGCGCAGGCAGGGCGACGACGGCGTCTTTCGATTTGCAGCAGACTAAGAACCTGTCCGCAGCACCGAATCGTCTTTAAGTTGCCGGCGCAATGCCGCGAATTCTGGCAGTACGGAAGCCACCGTCTCCCAAAATCGCGGGCTGTGGTTCATCACGCGCAAGTGACTCAACTCGTGCACGACCACGTAGTCAATCAGCGCCATCTTCAAATGAATCAGGTGCCAGTTGAGTCGGATCGAGCCATCAACTGTTGCGCTGCCCCAGCGGGTCGCTGCCCTGCTGAGCGTCAGTTTGCGCCACTTCACATGCAGCATGGGCGCGAAATGATCGAGGCGTTCGGCAAAGATTCGCTTTGCCTGACGCATCAGCCAGGCCTGCACCGCATCCCGAATTTGCTCTGATGTGGCGCTCTGAGGCAAAGCAAGGGACAGCGTCAATGGCATGCTCTCGGCTGCAAACAACGCTCCAGGCGCAGCTGTTGCCAGCGCCGGATCCAGCACCACCTTGACTTGTTCTCCCAGAAAGGGAAACAGGGTCGCGTCGCGCCATTCGATGCGTTGCTCGATCAAACGCTGATGGCGTTCACGGGTCTCGTCCAACTTCTTGACGATCCAGTGGGCTCTTTCCTGTAAAGCGGCGTCCACGTCGCGCAAGGCGACCCAAGTCGGTGCGCGTACGGCCAGCCCCTCAGGACCGACAACAAAACCAATCGTGCGCCGCTTGCCACGCTTGAACTCGTAGGCCACCAGGAGGTCGCACAAACGCGCCTCCCGGTTGGCACGCGGGTGAAGAAATGAGTTCAGAGGTAAGCCTCGGGATCAATACGGCGCATCTCGGCTTCGATCCAGGCCTCCACCTCACGCATCAACTCTTTGGGTTCGCGCCCGACGCTGGCAATCGGCCGCCCAATCGAAACCTGAACCACCCCCGGATACTTGACAAAACCCTTGCGGGGCCAGCATTTACCCGAAGCTACCGCGATCGGTATCACCGGCGCACCGGCCTGCACCGCCAGACGCGTGCCGGCCGTCTGGTAGGTACCCTGCTGTCCGCGCTCGATCCGTGTGCCTTCCGGAAACAGGATGATCCAGACGCCTTGTTCCAGCAAGGCCTTGCCCTGGCTTACCACCTGTTTGAGCGCCTGGGCCCGCGATTCGCGGTCGATATGGATCATGTCAAGCCGCGCCATCGACCAACCAAAGAAAGGAATGCGCAGCAGTTCGCGCTTGAAGACAAAGGCAAGCGGATGCGAAATCAGGGTCGGCAGCAGCAGGGTCTCCAGTGCTGACTGGTGTTTGGAGAGCAGAATCGCCGACGTCGTCTGACCCAGGGGCAGGTGTTCCATGCCGCTGACCTCCACTCGAACGCCCAGGAAGACACGCGTACCCCAGATCACCACACGAAACCAGTTGACCGCAAACCACCATAGAGGCGTGCGGCTGACCCAGAGCGAAGCAAAAACCAGCGCCAGCCCCCACGGGATGACCGTCAGCAGCATCCACGCCATGTGCAGGACAGACCGGATCAAGGGCATCACGCAGCCGTGGCTTCCCGCGCAATCAGGAATTCAGCAAAGGCCGCCAGATCGGCGTGTACATGCGTTTCTTTGGGAAAGTTGTCGGGCAAGGCACGTCCCTGGTAGGCCGCCCCCTTGCCGGACAACACCAGATGCGGCTCGCAACCGACCGCCACCGCACCCAGCAAATCGGTGACGGTGTCGCCCACCATCGGTACGCCGTGCAGGTCGATGCCGTAGCGCTCCCCAATCTGTTCAAACAGACCCGGCTCGGGCTTGCGGCAATGGCACGCCGCGTCGGGCGCGTGGGGACAATAAAACACGGCATCAATGCGCGCTCCCACTTCAGCCAGCATGCCGTGCATCTTGGCGTGCATGGCGTTGAGCGTGGAGACATCAAACAGGCCGCGCCCCAAACCGGACTGGTTCGATGCGATCACCACATGCCAGCCGCCATGATTGAGCCGCGCAATCGCTTCCAGCGCACCAGGCAGGGGCGTCCATTCTTCCGGCGACTTGACGTAGTCGGCACTGTCTTCGTTGATGGTGCCGTCGCGGTCCAGAATGACGAGCTTCATTTCTTACTGGCTCAACTGGCTAACTTGGAAAGATCAGCCACGCGGTTCATGGCTTCGTGCAAACGCTTAAGCAGCCCCTGCCGGTTCAGTCGCAAGTCGGGTTCCTCGGCATTGACCATGACGGCATCAAAAAAATCATCGACGGCAACGCGCAGGGCCGCCAGAGTTTGCAGGGAGGCGCTGTAGTCGCCGCTCTCAAACTGCGAATTAGCGCTGGGCAGCACCTTATTCATCGCCGTATAAAGAGCAATTTCGGCCGCCTCCCTGAGCAGGACCTCACTGACATGGGGGTCCACGTCCGGCGCTTTCTTGAGTATGTTGCCAATACGCTTGTTAGCAGCAGCCAGCGCGGCAGCCTCAGGCAAGGCGGAAAAATCCCGCACCGCAGCCAGGCGCTTGGGTACATCACTCAAGCGCTGAGGTCGCAGCGCCAACACGGCATCAATTTCCTTGGCGCTATAGCCCTGCTCGCGCAGCGAGCCCGACAGGCGGTCAAACAAGAAATCGCTTAAGGGCGCCAAATTGGGGCCAATCTTTTCAGCGAACGCCGGACTGGCCTGGCACAGCAGCGCGTTCAGGTCAAGTGGCAAATCCTTTTCGACCAGCATGCGGATCACACCTATCGCGTGCCGGCGCAGTGCAAACGGGTCCTTGTCGCCGCTGGGCAGATTACCGATACCAAACATGCCAACGAGTGTTTCGAGCTTGTCGGCCAGAGCCACCACGACGCCGGTCGGATTGCGTGGCAATTCATCGCCTGAAAAGCGCGGCTTGTAATGGTCTTCAATGGCGCTGGCAACCTCGTCACCCAAGCCGTCATGACGTGCGTAATAGGCACCCATGGTGCCCTGCAATTCGGGGAATTCGCCAACCATGTCGGTCAGCAGATCGGCCTTGGCCAAACGGGCTGCGCAGTCGGCCTGCTGCGCCAGCGCTGGACCACCGAGTTGCTGACCGATGGCCACGGCGATTGCACGCACCCGCTGCATGCGCTCGCCCTGGCTTCCCAGCTTGTTGTGATAGACCACCCTGTCCAGACCCGTCACCCGTGACTCCAGCGTCTTCTTGCGATCCTGATCGAAAAAGAACTTGGCGTCGGCCAGGCGCGGACGAACCACGCGCTCGTTACCGCCAATCACGGCGCTGGCGTCAATCGGGCTGATGTTGCTGACAACCAGGAAGCGGTTGGTCAACCTGTCGTTGGCATCAAGCAGTGGAAAATACTTCTGATTGGCCTTCATCGTGAGAATCAGGCACTCTTGCGGCACTTCCAGAAATTCCGGCTCAAACGCACAGACCAGCACATTCGGACGCTCGACCAGCCCAGTCACTTCGTCAAGCAAGGCGTCATCTTCGATGGGCTTGACGCCACCGCCCAACTTGCCGGCAGCCTGCGCGAGCTGGCGCGCAATCTCGGCACGGCGCACGGCAAAACTGGCGATCACCGCGCCGTCCCGCGCCAGCGTCGCGGCGTACTCGTCGGCCTGCTCGATCAGCACCGGCGAACAGGCGGCTTCAAAGCGATGCCCCTGGGTCGTGTTGCCCGCCGTCAGGCCCAGCATTTTGACCGGTACCACGGTGCTGCCATGCAGCGCCAGCAAGCCATGTGCCGGGCGCACAAACTGCACGCTGCTCCAGCCCGGCAGGTCGCAATCGCTCTCCAGTTGGTAGCTCATCACCTTGGGTATCGGCAAGCGTTCGATCGCCTGTTGCAGCGCCTCCTGCAAACCGCTGTCGAGTGTGGCGCCACTGACCAGGCTGTCGTAGAACAGGGCCTGATTCTTACCGTCTCCTTCTTTTCTCAACGACGCTAGCGTCGCCACCGGATCCGACAGATCGGCACCCAGCGCCTGCAGCTTTTTCAGTAGTGCGGGTGTCGCCTGACCTGAAGCGTCCAGCCCCACGGACACCGGCATCAGTTTCTGTTGCACGGCCTTGTCGGCGGCCTTGCGCCAGACCTGCGTGATGTGCGCTGCCAAGCGGCGCGGTGTGGCGTAAGCCGTCACCACCGATTCAGCACTGGCCAGGCCCAGTTCGCGCAACTGCTCGGCCAGTTGGCTGGCCAGCGCATCGCCCAATTTCTTGAGCGCCTTGGGTGGCAACTCTTCGACAAACAGTTCAACCAGAAGGTTTTGCGTCGTCATCATGCGGCCTTCTTGGTCATCTGTTGCACCCATTCACGCGGTGCCATCGGAAAGCCCAGACGTTCACGGCTTTCGTAGTAGCTTTGCGCAACGGCGCGCGCCAGGTTGCGAATCCGCCCAATGTAGGCGGCGCGCTCGGTCACACTGATGGCGCCACGGGCGTCGAGCAGGTTGAAGCTGTGCGCGCACTTGAGTACCTGTTCATAGGCAGGCAGGGCCAGTTGCACTTCAATCAGGTGCTTGGCCTGGCTCTCATGCGCCGCGAAAGCCGTGACCAGAAAGTCGACATCGGCATGCTCGAAGTTGTAGGCCGACTGTTCCTTTTCATTTTGCAGGTAGACGTCGCCATAAAGGATTTTGCCCCCACGCTCGCCCACTGCGTGTGGCTCGCTGCCCCCCGATGGGGCTGGGTCAGCTTGGGAACGGCCCGGCGCTGCCCCGGTGTCGGTCCACACCAGGTTGTAGACATTGTCGACACCCTGCAGGTACATCGCCAGGCGCTCCAGACCGTAGGTAATTTCGCCGGTGATGGGCCTGCAGTCGAGGCCACCGACCTGCTGAAAATAGGTGAATTGGGTGACTTCCATGCCATTGAGCCAGACCTCCCAGCCCAGACCCCAGGCGCCTAAGGTGGGGTTCTCCCAGTCGTCTTCCACGAAACGGATGTCATTCTTCTTCAAGTCAAATCCGAGCGTTTCCAGTGAGCCCAGATAGAGTTCCAGAATATTGGTCGGCGCCGGCTTGAGAACCACCTGGTACTGGTAGTAGTGCTGCAGACGATTCGGGTTCTCGCCATAGCGGCCGTCTTTTGGGCGACGGCTTGGTTGCACATAGGCCGCCTTCCAGGGCTCTGGGCCCAGTGCGCGCAAAAACGTCGCCGTGTGAGAGGTGCCGGCCCCCACTTCCATATCGTATGGCTGCAACAGTGCGCAACCCTGCGCGTCCCAGTAGGACTGCAGCTTCAAAATGATTTGTTGAAAGGTCAACATGACGAGGTGGTTTGGACACTTGCTGTAAAGCGCTGATTTTACGGGGCTTCACGTGCACACGCGAAGCCAGCCAAGGTTAAGAACTTGTTCTAAGGCCTGGTCTGCCTGGTCCGCGCCGCTCGCAATACAAGCGCCAGGGCCAGTAACCAGAACGGCCACAGGCCAAATCGGGCGACCCACCAGGCGTAGGGCGTCACGCCAACCCTTCCCTGGACCTGCCCAACCAGAACCGCCCGGGTGTCAGGCTCGAGCGCGCTCAGAACGCGGGCCCGATGGTCGATGATCGCGCTGACGCCTGTGTTGGTGGACAAAACAAACGCGCGCTCGAACTCGAGCGCGCGCATTCTTGCAATCTGCAGGTGCTGGTTCATCGCCAGACCGTTGCCAAACCAGGCCAGATTGCTGATGTTGACAAAGATACTGGGAGCCAGGTCCGGCTCGGCAAATGAGGCAGCGAGTTCTTCGCCAAACAGGTTTTCGTAGCAGATGTTGGTAGCCAATCTCTGGCCCTGCCAGACAAAGGGCGCTTGCATGACCGTCCCGCGATTGAAGTCGCCTAGAGGGATATTCAACAGCGCGGTGAACCATTTGAAAAACTGCGGAATAAACTCGCCAAACGGTACCAGATGCTGCTTGTCATAACGCCAGTCCGGAGTCTGCTGTGGTTTCAAGCCGAGCACCGAGTTGGTATAGCCCTGCTGGTAGTCCCCCAGCGGAATACCGATCAGCGCTGCTTGCTTTCCGGAACCAAACCGTTGCTGCAACTCTTGCCAGTAGGCTGCTGGCAATTGCTGCGGCAGCAAGGGAATGGCCGTCTCGGGGGCGATCACCAGCGAAGTCTGACTCTTCTGCAGTTGTTCGCCATACCACTGCAGTGCCAGCGGTATGCCAGTGCCAGCTTCGAATTTCTCGTCCTGGGCAATATTGCCCTGCAACAAGGTGACACCAAGTTGGCCGGCCGGCTGCGACCACTCCGACGCGACCGATGAGAACAGCACCGGCAGACCCAGCACTGCCAGCGCCAGCGCCAGACTGAGCAGTTTTGTCCAGCCGCCGTGAAGGCGCCAGACGCGCACCAGCATCATGGAAAACCAGGCCGACAGCGCGCACAAACCGTAGACACCGAACCACGGCGCATAGCCTGCCAAGGGACCGTCTACGTGAGCATAGCCCGAAGCACCCCAGCCAAATCCGCTGAGCCAGGTGCCGCGCGCCAATTCAGCCAGCATCCAGAAGGCCGCAAAAATTAGCGCCGCCGAGCGCGTATGACCAGCCCCGATTGCGACAAAAGCGCCGCAGGCCGCCGCATAAAACAGTGCCATCAAAGCGGCAAAGACAAAGACAGCCAGCAAAGCGAGCGGGGCCGGCAGTCCACCATAGGTATTGAGCGCGACAAAGGTCCAGCCCACAGCAGCGCCCAACCAGGCCAGAGCAAACAACCAGCCCAGCCAGGCTGCCGGACGCCAGTTCCGGCAAGTCTGCAGCAGCAGCGCCAGCAGCACCATTGCCAGTAACTGGAGCCACCAGACCGGCTGACCAGGGCGCAGTCCCAAGGCCGGCAGAGCTGAAGCGTGCAAGGACAGGGGCCAAGCAAGACTGGCCGCATGCGCCAGACCCGCGCTCAAGGCCAGCGCCGCTCTCATCCAGCCCAGACCGCTGCGCTGTAGCTCAGGAGGCGGCATCGGCAACCGGTGAAACCTTGAACCATTTCACCGCGCCACCCTTGGTGTGAAGAACGACGAAATTGAGCCCTGCCATGGCATGGCGCTCGCCGCGCTTGGGAACGTGGCCCATCTCGTGAGCAATCAGCCCTCCAATCGTGTCAAATTCATCTTCCGGATCAGTGCTTCTGAGCGTGACTTCAAAAGCGGCTTCCACCCGCTCAATGGTGGTGTCGCCGCTGACACGGTAGCTGCGGTCGGCCAGACCATAAATGTCGCCCTCGTCTTCAGCGATATCGAATTCGTCCTCGATTTCACCCACGATTTGTTCCAGCACATCCTCGATCGTGATCAGACCGGCAACCCGACCAAATTCGTCGATCACGATCGCCTGGTGGTTACGGTTGCTCTGGAACTCACGCAACAAATCGTTCAAGCCCTTGCTTTCCGGCACGAAGACCACAGGACGCAACAAGGTCCGAATATTGAGCTCGGGCGCACGCTGCAACTTGAGCAAGTCCTTGGCCAGCAGAACGCCAATGATGTTCTCGCGCTCATTCTGGTACACCGGAAAGCGCGAGTGCGCAGTCTCGATCACGCCATGAAGCATGACGTCAAACGGGTCATCGATATTGACCAGATCCATCCGGGTCGCGGGCACCATCACATCACCGGAGGTCATGTCAGCCATGCGGATCACCCCTTCGAGCATGGCGCGCGATTCGGCGCCGATGATGTGGTTTTCTTCGGCTTCCGCCAGAGTCTCAATCAACTCGTCGGTGGAGTCGGGTCCGGGGTGAATGAACTCGGCAAGCTTTTGCAGAAAAGTGCGTTTGTCTTCCCGCTCAGGAAGTCGCGCAGGATGGGGGTCTGACACAGAAGAATGCGCAGGACATGCGGTTGTGGTGGACCCTCAAGGATAGCGGATCACAGGAGCAGTCCGTTCGCAGCCTTAGTTCGGGCTGCCGCGCTGCGCGTCCTGCACGTCGCGCCGAAGCGCCTGGACCTCCGACAGGATGTCCCAGAATTGCTTGACCTGGACCTTGATCCGGTAATCGGTCTGCGCCATCTGCTCGGCCACCATTTCGCTCAATCGGGAGTCAAGGGTGGCAGGCGGCAACTGCAGATGGGCTTCCGATTCATGCCCGTCGCGCTCCACCGTGGCACCCGCGTTGCGGGCGATTTTCAGCATCGCGGTGTTCTCGCTCAATGCGTGGATAAACATCCGGCTTACCCCCTCGTTGCGCGCATGCATGGCAGCCCGGTCGAACAGGCGCGCGCCATAGCCGCGGCCACGTGCCGACTTCGATACCGATACGCCAAATTCGGCGCAACTCGACAGATCGGGATCGGCGGGAAACGCCAGGTGCGCCATGGCAATCAACTCAAGTCGGCGGTTGTAAATACCGAATATTTCGTCACGCTCAAAATTCAGGGTGTCGGCGTAACGCTGAATTTGCTCGTCGGTCGCAGCAAACCCGAAACGCAGGTACCGGTCCTGAGGTTCCAGCGACATGAGGTGGTGGGCAATGCGTTCCCGATGATTTACGCCCAGGGAACGGACCGGCACCAACACTGGAGCCGGTCTGAATTCCGCCGGCGGCCCAGCCCCCTCAAGCGGCGGCCTCAACAAGCCCTTGCCGGCCTCGATGGACGCTTTGACCAACTCAATTGTTTCAACCATGGGGCGACTATAAGGGTTTTCCCTAGACTGTTATCCCCAGAGTTCCAAACAGCCCTACAAAGGCAATGCCGTTGTCGCCTTGACGCGATCAAGGACAAAGCTGGTTTTGCAGTCCTGCACGCTGGGGTGCTTGAGCAGTGTTTCCATCACGAAATGGGAATACGCACTCATGTCCTGAACCATCACCCTGAGAAAGTAGTCCATTTCCCCGCTCAAAGCGTCACACTCAACCACTTCAGGCCAGGTTTGAACGCTGGAGCGGAAAAAATCGCGTGGGCTGCGTTGGTGATTCTCGGTACTTTTTTCCAGCCGCACGTGGATGTGGGCCATCAAGCTCAGACCAAGGGCTTCGGGTTTGAGCAGTGCGACATAACGGTCAATCACGCCGTCGGCTTCGAGTCGCTTGACGCGACGCAGTACCGCGCTGGGTGACAAACTGACGATCTCGGCAATCTGATCAAAGGTGGCGCGCCCATCCGCCTGCAATTTGCTCAAAATCAGCTTATCTAGCTTGTCCAGTTTATCCATCGATCAAATTCTGCAGCTTTATTGCGTAGTTTGCAAATTTTTTGAGACAAGCGAGTCATCCCCAACCGCTTCAAGTATGAGCTTGTAAACCCATTTATTTCCACACTCCAAACCCTCGGGTCTTGAAAAACTGACAAATTGCCTTATCATTAGCACTCGTAAGACCTGAGTGCTAACAGCTTTTCATTTTGAAGCGGCACTCTCTTCAAATTATGCGGTGCCAGCCTGCCCGGCTTGGCGCTCGTGTTTTAACCCCTGTTTCAAATTCAAGGAGATCTCATGAAACTTCGTCCTCTGCACGATCGCGTCATTGTCAAGCGCGTCGAAAACGAAACCAAGACCGCCTCTGGCATCGTCATTCCCGACAGTGCTGCTGAAAAGCCTGATCAAGGCGAAGTGCTGGCAGTCGGCCCGGGCAAGAAGAACGACAAGGGCGAAATCAGCCCGATGGCCGTCAAAGTCGGCGACCGCGTTCTGTTCGGCAAGTACAGCGGCCAAACCGTCAAGGTTGACGGTGACGAGCTCCTGGTTATGAAAGAAGACGACCTGTTCGCTGTTGTCGAAAAGTAATCGTTAATCAATTTTTGAATTTATTGGAGAAATAACATGGCAGCAAAAGACGTCATTTTCGGCGGCGAAGCCCGCGCACGCATGGTCG
>JBAXFI010000003.1:0-81002 GCA_037139995.1 Comamonadaceae bacterium
GCCGAAGTCCGCAAGGATCTTCATGTTGATACCGGGGATCGCGTTGAGTTTGTTCAGATCGCGCCGGGGCGCTACGAATTCGTGGCGGCCACTCGCGAGGTGACGGAGCTGAAGGGCATGTTTGGTCCCGCCAAGAAGATCGTTTCGATCGAAGCGATGAATGCGGCAATCGCTCAGCGCGGGGCGACTGCACGATGATCGGTCTCGACACAAACGTCCTGGTGCGCTACATCATGCAGGACGATCCCAAGCAATCTGCTAAGGCTACCAAGCTCATCGAATCGCTCGATAGTGACAGTCCAGGCTTCGTGAGCATAGTTTCAGTCATTGAACTGTATTGGGTTCTGACGTCCTGCTACGCGCTGAGCAATCTGCAGGTGAAACAGGCACTGGAAGCGTTGTTGCGCACCAAACAAATCCTGGTAGATCGAGCTGACCAGGTGATGCGGGCGCTCAGGGTCTTTGCTGACGGCAAGTCGGACTTTGCGGATTGCCTGATTGAGCGCACCGCAGCCGGCGCCGGCTGCACCGGCACCATGACCTTTGATACCGGCGCGGCCAAACGCGCTGGAATGACCCTTATTGCCTAACGCGGCTGCTACATCAACTGCTACACCAAAGGGGTTTCGGTGTAGCACAATCGAGCGAAAAAGGTGTAGCAGTTGAAATGAAAAAACCGTTATAAATCAACGACTTATAACGGTTCTTCAAGTTTTTGGCGGAGTGGACGGGACTCGAACCCGCGACCCCCGGCGTGACAGGCCGGTATTCTAACCAACTGAACTACCACTCCTGGTAGATAGCTTTTGCTCTTGCGAGCCAAGCGCTACAAACTTGGCGACCCCACGGGGATTCGAACCCCGGTACCTACCGTGAAAGGGTAGTGTCCTAGGCCTCTAGACGATGGGGTCATAACCTGTGGACTTCCTTCCTGAAAATTTTGGTGGAGGTAAGCGGGATCGAACCGCTGACCTCTTGCATGCCATGCAAGCGCTCTCCCAGCTGAGCTATACCCCCTCGATCCCAGCATAAGCCGGACTCATCAAAATTTCAGGCGACTTCAACTTTCAAGCCTCAAATTATAGCTTGAAATGTCAGACTCTCCGCAATCGCTCCAGTACTATTTCTCGTGCGCTGAGTTCCAGCACCGCATCAAGCGATGGCGTTTGCGCGGTGCCCATCACGAGCACCCGAACCGGCATCGCCAGCTGCGGCATTTTGATAGCGCACGCCGCCAGTACTTCCTTGATGACCGACGAAATTGTCGCTTTGTCCCAGGCGCAGGATGCCAGTCTCTCAACCAACAGGTCGAGTGCCGGCTTGACTGCCGGCGTCACATGTTGTGTCACTTCATCCGGCTTGGGTGAAACGTCGCCGTAAAACCGTTCTGCCCAGTCAGCCAAAACCACCGTGGTGTCGCTGCGGTCCTTGAACAGCGCGCAGATTCGGCTCAAGCGTTCATCTGCCACGATAGCGCGGCGCTGCAGTTGCTCCTGCACCAACAGGGCCAAAGCATCGTCGCTCATGGCCTTCAGATGTTGGGCGTTCACCCAGCGCAATTTGGCTTCGTCAAACTGCGCGGCACTGCGACCCAGGTGGTCCAGGTTGAACCACTGCAGAAACTGCTCGCGGCTGAAGATTTCTTCATCACCATGGCTCCAGCCCAAACGCGCCAGGTAATTGACCATGGCATCGGGCAAGAAGCCTTCAACCCGGTACTGCGTCACCGGCTTGGCGCCGTTGCGCTTGCTCATCTTCTCGCCCTGCTCGTTCAGCACCGTGGGCAAATGGGCGTAGACCGGCGGCTCTTGCCCCAAGGCACGAAAGATGTTGATCTGGCGTGGCGTATTGTTGACGTGGTCATCACCCCGGATCACGTGCGTAATGGCCATGTCCATGTCATCCACCACGACGCAGAAGTTGTAGGTCGGAGTGCCATCAGGCCGGGCTATCACCAGGTCATCCAGTTCGTCATTGCTGATCTCGATGCGGCCCTTGACCTTGTCCTCCCAAATCACTGAGCCGGTCTGCGGATTCTTGAAGCGCAGCACCGGTTGCACACCAACCGGAACCGCTGGCAGTGTCTTTCCCGCTGCCGGGCGCCAGGTGCCGTCATAACGCGGTTTTTCCTTGTCAGCCATCTGGCGCTCGCGCAACGCATCCAGATCGGCAACGCTCATGTAACAGGGGTAAACGTGACCTGCGGCCTGTAGCTCTCCCAAGACCGCCTTGTAGCGGTCCATGCGCTGCATCTGGTAGAACGGACCTTCGTCAAAGTCCAGGCCCAGCCAGGACATGCCTTCGATGATGACATCGACGGCGGCCTGCGTTGAACGCTCCAGGTCGGTATCCTCAATGCGCAAAATGAAGTCGCCACCGGTGGAGCGCGCAAAAGCCCAGGGATACAAAGCTGAGCGAATATTGCCCAGGTGAATAAAACCGGTCGGCGACGGGGCAAAGCGGGTACGGGTTTTTTGGCTCATTTCAGTGCGTCCAGGCCACTGAGGCCCCGTGACAAGTCATTTTCAATATCGCCAAGATGCTCAAGCCCGACGGCAACGCGGATCAGTCCCTGACCAATGCCGGCGGACTGGCGCTGCGCCTCGGTCAATCGCCCGTGCGAGGTGCTGGCCGGATGCGCAGCCAGGGTTTTGGTGTCGCCCAGGTTGGTCGACAGCGAGAGCAGTTGCATGCTGTCAAGCACATGGAAGGCCCGCGCGCGCGCCTGCTCGGGGCTGCCGGCCCTGACCTCGAAGGACAGCACGGCGCCACCGATGCCCGATTGCTGGGCCATTGCGAGTTGATGCTGCGGGTGACTGGGCAGCCCAGGGTAATAGACCCGCTGCACGGCTGGGTGCTGCTCCAGCCACTGGGCCAGTTGCAGCGTCTGCGCGGCCTGCGCCCGCATGCGGATGTCGAGTGTCTCCAGCCCTTTGAGAACGACCCAGGCGTTGAAGGGGGCGAGCGTCATACCTGCACTCTTGAGTATTGGCAGGAACTTTTCGGTAACCAGTTCTGAACTCGCACACAGGGCGCCGGCCATCACGCGGCCCTGGCCGTCGAGGTACTTGGTGCCCGAGTGCATGACGATGTCGGCACCCAGGGCCAGCGGCCGCTGCAGCACCGGCGTAGCAAAGCAGTTGTCCACGGCCAGCAGCGCACCGGCCTGTTTCGCCATTTCAGCCAGCGCCGCAATATCGCAGATTTCGGTCAAGGGGTTGGTCGGCGTCTCGGCGAACAGCAGACGCGTGTTGCCGCGCAGCGCCGCCTTCCAGGCGCCAAGATCCGTCTGCGGCACGAAGCTTGATTCGACACCGAAACGCGCCAGATCGGTCCCGATCAGCTTGATGGTAGAGCCGAACATTGACTGCGAACAGACGATGTGGTCACCGGACTTCAGCAGTGCCATGCACATCATGAGGATGGCAGCCATGCCCGAAGAAGTGGAAATCGCTGCTTCGCTACCCTCCATCGCCGCCAGACGCTGCTCGAAGCTGGCCACCGTGGGGTTGCCGTAACGGCCATAGGTAAAGCCCTCCTCGTCGCCATTGAAGCGCCGCGCCGCCACCTCAGCCGACGGCTGCACATAGCCGCTCGTAAGGTACAGGGCCTCGGAGTTTTCGCCGTACTGGCTGCGCGCCACGGCGGCACGCACAGCCAGCGTGTCCGGATGCAGGGCCTCGGGTGATTCCTTGTCAGTCATGTTCATTCTTCGTGATTGGGTAGCGCCAGGCGGGAGTTGTCTTCGGAACCTTCATCGGCGTTGACACGATTGGCATTGAGCCGGGCGATGTCTGCCACGGTGATGTCACCTGTCACATAGACGCCGTCGAAGCACGATGCGTCAAAACCTGTGATATTGGGGTTGAGCGAGCCGATCGCCTTCTTCATGCCTTCGACATCCTGATAGATCAAGGCATCGCACCCAATGAGCAGCCGAATCTCCTCAACGCTGCGGTTGTGCGCCACCAGTTCATCGGGCGTTGGCATGTCGATACCGTAGACATTGGGATAGCGCACCGGCGGCGCCGCACTGGCCATGTAAACCTTGCGCGCACCGGCGTCGCGCGCCATCTGCACAATCTCGCGGCTGGTGGTGCCGCGCACAATCGAATCGTCCACCAGCAAGACGTTACGGCCCTTGAATTCGCTGGCAATGACATTGAGTTTTTGGCGCACCGACTTCTTGCGCACCGACTGCCCCGGCATGATAAAGGTGCGTCCAACGTAGCGGTTCTTGACAAACCCCTCGCGGTAAGGCAAACCCAGCAACTGCGCCAATTGCGCAGCACTGGGCCGACTCGACTCGGGTATTGGAATCACCACGTCAATCTCGTTCGGCGGCACCGTGGAAATGACGCGCTGGGCCAGCGTCTCGCCCAGATTCAAACGCGCCTGGTAAACCGAAATTCCGTCCATCACCGAATCCGGACGCGCCAGATAAACGTATTCGAAGATGCAGGGATTGAGCACCGGACTTTGGGCACACTGCTGGGCATGCAGTTTGCCCTGCAAGTCAATGAAAACGGCCTCGCCGGGCAGCACATTGCGTTCCAATTTGTGTGAGGTGCCTTCCAGCGCCACCGATTCGCTGGCGATCAATACGGTACCCTCGCCACGGCCCAGACACAGAGGCCGAATGCCAAAAGGATCCCGAAAAGCCAGCACGCCGTGGCCTGCAATCATGGCGATCACGGCGTAAGAGCCTCTGACGCGAAGATGCACGCGGCGCACCGCATCAAACACATCTTGCGGCTGCAGCGGGAAACCGCGCGTCGTTTTCTCGATCTCGTGGGCCAGCACATTGAGCAGGACCTCGGAGTCGCTTTCAGTGTTGATGTGGCGGTGGTCGGTACTGAAAAGTTCGGCTTTGAGTGCCTGCGCGTTCGTCAGGTTGCCGTTATGTACCAGCACGATGCCAAACGGCGCGTTGACGTAAAAGGGTTGCGCCTCTTCTTCGCTGTAGGCGTTGCCTGCGGTCGGGTAACGCACCTGACCCAGCCCGCAGTTGCCCGGCAGCGAACGCATGTTGCGGGTGCGAAAAACGTCGCGCACCATGCCCTTGGCCTTGTGCATGAAGAATTTTCGTTCCTGCTGCGTAACAATGCCAGCAGCGTCCTGACCCCGGTGCTGCAACAGCAGCAAGGCGTCATAAATCAGCTGATTGACAGGTGCGCTGCTGACAACGCCGACGATTCCACACATTATGGTAAATACTTTCCAACATCTTCAGGCAGAAGGGGCTTAACGTTCTGGAGGGCGGCCAGCGCAATGCCAACACCCATTGATTCCTTCCACCAGGCACTATTCTTGAACTGAGTCATAGTAATCGCCGCGGTCAAGGCCAGCAACAAAATCACACCTCGCAATACGCCAAATAGGGCTCCAAGGACTCGGTCCGTCGATTGCAGCCCTGCCTTCGCACCAAGTTTTTGGATCAGTCTGGCAAGCAGTCCACCAGCAAAGGCGGCAATCACAAAGATAAGCACGAAAGCAGCCGAAAAACGAATCGGTCTACTGACTCCGCCCATCGGTAATATTTCGGCAACATCCGTCGCTAACAATTGCGACAACATGAACGCAGCTATCCAGCTAAGCAGCGATAAGACTTCATAGAACAGACCGCGCCACGCACCGAGCGCTAGAGACACCACCAGTAGCAGCGCGAAAATCAAGTCGATTGCGATCTCGGGCATCGTTGCGGGACTCTGCTACAGACTCAGCGTCGCCGCGGGCAGATTGAGCTTCTTGATCTTTTCTGCGGCCTTGTCGGCTTCTGACTTGCTCGCAAATGGGCCCACGCGCACGCGAATCCGGCGCCCATCCTTGGTTTCCAGCACCTGCGTGTAGGTCTTCAAACCAGCGTGCTCCAAGGTCTGGCGCACCTCACGCGCCTTGGCCGCATCGGCAAAAGCACCAACCTGAACCACAAAACGCGCTTCGGCTGCATCGACCTTGGCAGGCTGGTCTCTGCCATCAAGCAGCGCCTGGGCTCTGCCTCCGTTGTCTGCGGTGGCAGTCGCCGAAGCTGGCTTCTGCAGAGGCGCAGGCTCTGCCTTGGCAACCGGCTTGATGCTGTCCGGCGCCGCGGGCTGGGGCGTCGGGGCCGCGGCGGCTGGCGCCATGGGGGCGGAGGCTGTTGACGTAGCTGACGCCGTCGGCGCTGCATCTTCGGCTCTAGGGACCACGGCGGGCAACGGAATGCCAAGCGGTTTGACTTTGGCGCGGTCCGGAATTTCGATCGGGATATCGACGGCAATCGGGCGCGGCTGCTTGTCAAACAACAAGGGAAAACCAAGTACTCCGAGTAGCACCAGCAAAGCCGCACCCAGCAGGCGATGCTTGGCGCGCTTACGCATCACATCGATACTCTCGGGTGGCACAGGCAAAGCCGATGGCTCATCCGTACGCTTTCGAAACTTGAAAAAGGCCATGTTGTGGAGGGTCAGCAGTTCAACTATTGGGCACGTGTAGGGTGTGCAAGCGCAGCGGAGCGTCCTTCAATACACCACCGACAGTGAAGAACGATCCAAACACGACAATTCTATCAGCGGGGTCCGCCAGCTTGATCGCTGCCCGCAGGGCCTGTGCCGGCTCCGGGTAGCTCTCGGCGGTCACATTTTTTCTGATGTTTTGAGCCTGCCACTGCGCAAGCAAACGCTGCGCGGACTGGGCGCGTGCAGTGGGTAGGTCGGTGAAGTACCAGCAATCAATCACGGGGCTGATCCTGCCCAGCATGGCCACCAGGTCCTTGTCCGCCATAGCACCAAAAACCGCATGAGTGCGAGGAAAATAACCCATCGCATCAAGATTGGCCACCAGCGCAGCAACGGCGTGCGGGTTGTGCGCCACGTCAAGCACCAGTGTCGGCTGGCCGGCAATCACCTGAAAGCGTCCTGGAAGTTCCACCAGCGCCAGGCCGCTGCGCACTGCTTGCGCGCTTACCGGCAGGCGTTCTCGCAGGGCCGCCAGCGCGGCCAGCACACCGGCTGCGTTGAGCATCTGATTCGCGCCGCGCAGAGCTGGATAAGCCAGACCGCTGTAGCGCCGGCCACGCCCGGCCCAGGCCCATTGCTGCCGATCACCCGACACGTTGAAATCAACCCCCAGGCGCCATAGATCGGCATCGATTTCAACCGCATGGTCAAGCAAACTCTGTGGCGGCATCGGATCACTCACAATGACCGGTCGACCGGTGCGCATGATGCCGGCCTTCTCCAGGCCAATCGACTCCCGGTCGGGACCCAGAAACTCCATGTGGTCCAAGTCTATGCTGGTAATCACGGCGCAGTCTGGTTCAATGATATTGACCGCATCGAGCCGTCCTCCCAAGCCGACTTCGAGAATGACGACGTCGAGCTTGGCACGAACCATCACATCGAACATGGCGAGCGTGGAAAACTCGAAATAGGTCAGCGATAGTTCAGCACCCTGCTGGCAGCGGGCGCGCTCGACCGCGGCGAAGGCAGGCACCAGGTCATCAGTGGCAACGGGTTCACCGCAGAGCCGCAATCGCTCCTCAAAATGAACCAGATGCGGCGAGGTGTAGACCCCGGTGCGGTAGCCTGCCTGTGCCAGGATGGACTCCAGCATGGCACACGTCGAGCCCTTACCGTTGGTACCGGCCACGGTAATCACCGGGCACGTGAAGCGCAACCCCATGCGCTGCGCCACCACCTTGACGCGCTCCAGGCCCATATCGATATTCTTGGGGTGCAGCCGCTCGCAGTGGGCCAGCCATTGGTCTAGCGTTTGAGCTTGTGTGATCATCCTGGCGCCATTGTCGCCGAGCGCCGTCGATGGGCGGAATGGGGGTCGCCTAAAATCGCGGCTTAGCTCTAACTGCACCGCAAACAACATGGCCACCATTCTTCAAAACCTTCCCATCGGTCAAAAAGTCGGAATCGCTTTCTCGGGCGGCCTCGACACCAGTGCCGCACTGCACTGGATGAAACAAAAGGGGGCCATTCCCTATGCCTATACGGCCAACCTTGGCCAGCCCGATGAAACCGATTACGACGAGATCCCGCGCAAGGCGATGCAGTACGGCGCCCAGGCAGCGCGCTTGGTGGACTGTCGGAACCAGTTGGCCTCCGAGGGTATTGCCGCCCTGCAAAGCGGTGCTTTCCACATCTCCACGGCGGGGGTGACCTATTTCAACACAACGCCACTCGGGCGCGCGGTGACCGGAACCATGCTGGTCGCCGCCATGAAGGAGGACGATGTTCACATCTGGGGTGACGGAAGCACCTTCAAGGGCAACGACATCGAGCGCTTTTACCGCTACGGGCTGCTGACCAATCCCTCTCTCAAGATCTACAAACCCTGGCTCGATCAGCTGTTCATTGACGAGTTGGGTGGCCGTGCCGAGATGTCGGCTTTTATGACCCGATCCGGCTTTGGCTACAAGATGTCGGCCGAAAAAGCCTACTCAACAGACTCCAACATGCTAGGTGCCACACATGAAGCCAAGGATCTGGAGCAGTTGAGCAGCGGTATCAGAATCGTTAACCCGATCATGGGTGTAGCCTTCTGGAAAGACGAAGTGACCGTGGCGCGCGAGGAGGTCACCGTGCGCTTTGAAGAGGGTCGGCCCGTCGCCTTGAACGGCGTCGAGTACGGCGATCTGGTGACGCTGATCGAGGAAGCAAACCGTATTGGCGGACGTCATGGTCTGGGCATGAGCGACCAGATCGAAAACCGCATCATCGAGGCCAAGAGCCGCGGCATTTACGAGGCGCCGGGTCTGGCGCTGTTGTTCATCGCCTATGAACGACTGGTCACAGGCATCCACAACGAGGATACGATCGAACAATACCGTGACAACGGCCGCAAACTCGGCCGTCTGTTGTACCAGGGCCGCTGGTTTGACCCGCAGGCCATCATGTTGCGCGAGACGGCACAGCGCTGGGTTGCGAGTGCCATTACGGGTGAAGTGAGCCTGGAACTGCGGCGCGGCAATGACTACTCGATCTTGAATACGACTTCGCCCAACCTGACGTATGCAGCCGAGCGCCTGAGCATGGAAAAAGTCGAAGAGGCGCCTTTCTCGCCAGCCGACCGCATCGGTCAGCTCACGATGCGCAACCTCGATATCGTGGACACGCGCGCCAAACTGGGCATCTATGCGCAAAGCGGCTTGCTGTCGCTGGGCAAGGATGGAGACTTCTTGAAGCTTGGCGGCGGAACGGCCGAGTAGTTCGGCTTCGCCGGAGTGGCGAGCATCGCTTGGTGTGCGACGGGTTGGGTCGGGCAGCCCGGCGCTCATACGCTCCGCTTTTTGAAATCGCCCCGGCCTGCCCGACTCAACCCACCCGCGGGGAAGTTGCTGCAATTGTGTTCATTGACTTGAATTGACACAACCAGGACAAACATGAATCCGGATAGCTGTCGCTCACCGTTTTGGTTTATCCGCGCCGCGTAAGGGGGTGCTGGGAGCGACAAGTCTGATTGAATTTTTCGGTTTTGACCATTTGTTCAGAAAAACGATAGCGCCCAATCCGATTAGTACGCCTGCGGCGAAACCGAACCCGTGCCCTGACTTAATCGATGCGCTCACGGCGATATCAAGAACCGCCTGTATCCCGGAAATCACCAGCGCACCAATGACCACAAATCGTGAAAAGCGTAAGCGGAGAGAACCCGCAAGTACGAACCCGCAAAGCGCCATGAGTGCTTGGGATGCGCCAGAACTCACGAGGTCAGGATGAAAGGACACGCTGAAATACTGGCCGACGGTTCCACCTACGAAGTAAGTGGACCCCAGCGCCAGTGTTCCGGCGTGGTGTTCAATCGAATTCGCGAGTACATAGATACCGAACAAATTGAAAAGCATGTGAAGAAAATGCACATGCAAGAACTGAGACGTTACAAGCCTCCAAATTTCCCCATGGCTCAAAGTCGCACCGTCGACAGCTCCGACCTTAAGTAACAGAACCGATTTCTGCGACGAAAACAACGTCAAATCCAAATAACTGGCGGACAGAAACCAAACGGCCGCCACAATGCCCACCAAGACGGCAGTTAACGGAGCTGGTCTAAATAGTTGGTTCATTCGAGTAGTGACAGTCATGGCGCCTACCGAGTTTCGTTCATCCGGTGCGGCTGAGCAATCGCAAAGTACAGACGGGAAGTGTCAAATTGCAAGTTCACGTTGATTGCGGCAGTACTTTCAGGCACGGCGTGAACCTCAGCTCCCGCTTAGCTTTCCAGGACGCAGCCCGTAACGGCTGATCCGCCGAGTCAACGCGAGCTTGAGGGCAGGCGCCGTGTAGACCTCGTTCGCTGCCAACTTGTCCATCGAGAGGCTCAATATTCACATCGTGAACCGCCGCCACAGCGATTGGGGCATGGGTACCCGCCGATTTGTGGGCATTTGACAGCATGAGGCGGGTGCCCGTGCCCCAATCGCTGTCCACCGCTAGCCCAAAATTGCCTACCTACTCCCCAGATACGCCGACGCAATCGGCACCAACGATGCGGGTTCGATACCAAGGTAGGACAAACCAGGCACGTTACCGCTGGCAACGTTGTCACTCTTCATGGAATCGAGGTTGTCGCGGCTCATCAGGGGTTCGCCTGGCGCCAGTTCCATCAGGGTGGCTTGCAAGCGGCCAAGCCAGCGTGGCAGTGCCAGCACCGGACGCCCCCTCCCACCTCGTACACCGCTCAGTCGCGCTGACAACTGTACGAGCTGACGCAGCGTAAATACATCGGGGCCACACAATTCCAAAACCAGCGGCTCATTGGGCGCGCCGGCGATCTCGGTGCGCTCCAGGCAGCGCACGACGGCGCTGGCCACATCCTGCACCCAGACCGGCTGAAAGCGCGTCGTGGCGCCGGCCAGAGGCATCACCGGCAGTACCTTTTGCAATTGCGCAAAGACGTTGAGGAACTTGTCCTTGACGCCAAAGACCACACTGGGCCGCAGGATGGTCAGATCAAACCGGGAAGGTTGCTCCAACGCAGCTGCTTGCAGCAGCACCGCTTCACCCTGCCCTTTGCTGCGCAGGTACATCGAGGGCGCTGATTGCGGCCGTATTGCATCAGCACCGAGTGCACTCACGTGCACCATTTGCCTGACACCAGCGGCGCTGCAGGCGCGTGCCAGCTTCTGCGGCAGATCCACATGCACCTTTTCAAAGGCGTCAACCGTCCCGTGCAAGATCGCCACCAGGTTCACCACCGCCTGTTGACCTGTCAACGCCTGAGTCAGGGCCATCTCATCATGCACGTCAAACTCGAGCACATGAATCTCGGGCAAGTTCTTTTGCAACAGCTCGGCGCTGGCTCCCAGCCTGCTGGGCACCGTCACCTGCCAGCCCTGCTGCAACAGCATTTCGCAGACCGGGGTGCCGACAAAACCGGTACCACCCAACACCAGAATATTTTTCATACCCCGAATCTAACGCCTCACACCATGTGCAGTGCCCAGCAGGGTCAAACTGCCATGGCCAACGGCGTGCGAAAAGCCGCTAACATGACGACCTGTTTTTGTTTCAAAACCTACCATGACCACTTCCAGCATTGACAACGTCAGCATCACGACCCAGGCCAACATCTACTTTGACGGTAAATGCGTGAGCCACGGCATTACTTTGGCCGATGGCAGTAAGAGAACAGTGGGTGTCGTGCTGCCAGCCACTCTGACATTCAACACGGGGGCACCAGAGATCATGGAGTGCGTGGCTGGCAGTTGCGATTACAAACTGGCAGGCAGCCCGACTTGGGTGAAGTCGCTTGCAGGCGACAAATTCAGCATCCCTGGCAATTCCTCGTTCGAGATAAGGGTCAGCGAGGCCTATCACTACATTTGCCATTTCGGTTGATTCAGACCACGACGGGTTCCGGCTCCAGCCGGATGCCAAAGCGCTCATAAACGCTGGTCTGAATGGACTTCGCCAGGGTCATGACTTCGCCGCCAGTAGCACCACCCCGATTGACTAGCACCAAGGCCTGCTTTTCATAGACACCGGCGTTGCCGACCGACTTGCCCTTCCAGCCACAGGCATCAATCAACCAGCCGGCAGCCAGTTTGATGGAGCCATCAGCCAGATGGTAGTAAACAATTTTGGGGTCACGGGCAATGATGTCGGCACATTGCTCAGGCGTCACGGTCGGATTCTTGAAGAAGCTGCCAGCATTGCCAATGAGCGCCGGATCCGGCAACTTGGCGCGACGGATGTCACAAATCCACTGGAACATTTGCTGTGCCGAGGGCTGCGCGATACCTGACTCGAGCATCTTCCTCTCTAGATCGGCGTAACCAAGCACGGCTTTCCAGGGCTTGGGCAGGCTCAACCGGACCCGGGTTATGAGCGCCCGGCCGGCCAGTCCAAGGCTGCTTGACTGGTGTTTGAAAACCGAGTCACGATAGCCGAAAGCGCACTGCGCGGCGTTGAGCGTGAACTCTTTGCCCGTCTGCAGGTCGACTGCGTCCAGCGATTCAAAGCGATCCTGCAGCTCCACACCATAGGCACCAAGGTTTTGCACAGGCGCCGCACCCACGGTGCCGGGGATGAGAGCCATGTTCTCCAGACCGGGGTAACCTTGAGCCAGTGTCCACGCAACGAAGTCGTGCCAGTTTTCACCCGCACCGGCTTCAACCACGAAGGCCTTGGCAGATTCGCTGAGCAAGCGACGCCCCTTGATCTCGACCTTCAATACCATGGGTTTGACGTCGCCGGTGAGCACGATATTGCTACCCCCACCCAGTATGAATTTGGCTTGCCCGGCCGATTCAGGCTCGGCAAGCAGACGCTGCAACCCGGCCTGACTGCCGATTCGGACCAGACAATGCGCCTTTGCGACAATGCCAAAGCTGTTGCATGCTTGAAGGGGAACGTTTTTCTCGATTAACATTGCTGCAATTCTCTCACTAGCGATCTGCTACGACATTTATGGGAGTTGACCATGCCCTCTTTTGATACCGTCTGCGAAGCCAACCAGGTGGAAGTGAAACACTCGGTGGAAAACAGCGCCAAGGAAATCGGCACGCGCTTTGATTTCAAAGGGACACCAGCCGCAATTGAAATCAAGGACAAAGAGATCACGCTGATTGGCAATGCCGATTTTCAGCTGACCCAGATCGAAGACATTCTGCACAGCAAGCTGACCAAACGAGGCGTCGACGTGCGCTTTCTGGACCGGGGCGAGGTGCAAAAGATGGGGGGCGACAGGGTCAAACTGCTGATCAAGGTGCGCAACGGCATCGAGACCGAAGTTTCAAAAAAGATCCAGCGCGCCCTCAAGGACAGCAAACTCAAGGTTCAGTCGGCCATCCAGGAGAACAAACTGCGGGTGACTGGAGCGAAACGTGACGATCTCCAGGCAGCCATGGCGCTGATCAGAAAGACCATCACTGACATGCCCTTGAGTTTCGACAATTTTCGCGACTGACCAAGACTACCGCTGTGGCCTTACAGAACGAAAACGATTACCAGGATTTGCTCAGCCTGTGGTCCGACCTGGAATCAGGTCTGGCCATTATTTTGAGTAACCCGGACAGCATCCAGGAGTTTGAGCAACGCGTCTGGCAATACGATCGCTGGATGAAAGACCTGCTCGAACGTGACCCGGACCTGGGCTTGTACCTTTTGTTCCAGTTGGCAAGCAACTCGCCTGTCGGCTACAGCGCATCCCACACCCTGATCAGTGCCGTGCTGTGCCATGTGATCGCGCGCGAACTGGGCTTGCCTGATGCAGAGCGCAACAGTCTGGTCCACGCGGCCATGACCATGAATATTTCGATGACCTCGCTGCAGGACCAGTTGACCGAACAGGCAGATAAGCCGGACCCGCAACAGCAGGAGGCCATTGCCGCGCATCCGGTCGACGGTTCTGCGCTGCTGAACCGAATTGGTGTGACTGACGCCTTATGGCTTCACACTATCGAAATGCATCACGATGAAAGCACCGACAAAGGTGAGTTGCGGGCGATTTCTCCGGCGAGGCGACTGGCGCGCATTCTGCGGGTGGTGGATCGCTACGCGGCCCAGATCAGTCCGCGCAAATCGCGGGAAGGTCGCAGCGCCACTGAATCGATTCGCTCGATCATTGCCAAGTCCACCCAGCCACCCGACGAAGTGGGTTACGCGCTGGTGCGAGCCATTGGCTTATGCCCACCGGGCACCTATGTGCGCCTGGACAACGGTGAACTTGGAGTCGTGCTACGGCGCAGCAGTCAACCCAACTTACCCGAGGTCGCCATTGTGATCAACGAGGAAGGCCTGCTCATCACTCCGGCGCGCCTGCACCGAACCGCCCACGGCAATCCGCGAATCAAGACGGCCTTGCCTGCGACATCCGTGCGCCAGCGCCTGAATCATCACCGGATACTCAAGCTCGTCTAAACAACAGTCAGCGCAACCATTTCTGCAGAAACTGGGCGTGACCGGCAGCAGGGTCAAGCTGGTAATTCGCAAATCCGACCCGCCTGTAGAGCTGCATAGCGCCGGCGTTGCCACTGAGGACTTCCAGCGTCAGTTTACAGGCACCGCGTTCACGTGCCAAACTGTCGACCAGAGCCAGCATCTGCTGTGCAATGCGCTGCCCGCGATAGGCCGGCAAGACCACGACATCATGAATATTGACCAGTGGCTGGCAGGCGAAAGTCGAAAACCCTTCGATGCAGTTAACCAGACCCATCGGTGTTTCATCCTCAGCACCCAGAAAGGCCAGCACACTGAAGGCCTGCGGCCGTTCGGCCAGCGCCTGCACCAGATGGGTCCTGGCAAATTCGCTCAGACCTTCACCTCCACCCATCGGATCCCTGGCATAGGCGTCCAGCAGCATCACCAACGCCAAGGCATGGCTCTTGCTGCCATAGTCCGCACGACAGATACGCACACCATCGGACGGAAGCTTCATCGCAGGGTATCGGCAATTCGCTCGGCGCAATTTTGCGCCTGACTGGCATCCCGCGCTTCGACCATCACACGCACCAGCGGTTCGGTGCCACTGGCGCGAATCAAGACCCGCCCCTGGTTGCCCAGTTCCTGCTCGACCGACTTCGTGGCTGCTGCCAGTTGGGTGTTGGTTTGCCATTCCTGCTGAGGTCCAAGTCGAACATTGATCAGGACTTGCGGAAAGAGAGTGACCTCGACAAGCAGTTGAGCGAGCGTCTGCCGGCTGCGCAGACACGCCTGCAAGACTTGCAGAGCGGAAATGATGCCGTCACCCGTCGTGTGCTTGTCCAATGCCAGCAAGTGACCCGAACCTTCGCCACCCAGCACCCAGCCGCGCTTCTCCAACTCCTCGAGCACATAGCGGTCGCCAACCTTGGCACGCACCAACTCAACCCCTTTAGCCCTCAGCGCAAGCTCCACTGCCATATTGGTCATCAGAGTCCCCACGACGCCGGGAACCGATTCTTGGGAACACCTGCAACTGGCACTTTGCCCACGTGAAAGCCGCTCCTTGACCATCAGGTAGAGTATTTCGTCGCCGTTGAACAACCGGCCGTCGCCATCAACCAGCTGCAAGCGGTCCGCATCACCGTCGAGCGCAACGCCAAACTGTGCACCGCTCTCCTTAACGGCCCTGACCAGCGCTTGCGGATGAGTCGCACCGACCTCGTGGTTGATATTCAATCCGTCAGGCGTGCAACCAATGGCCACCACTTCTGCCCCCAACTCGTGAAACACCATGGGTGCAATGTGGTAGGCGGCGCCGTGCGCCGCATCGACCACAATTTTTACGCCGCGCAGGCTCAGGTCATGAGCAAATGTGCTCTTGCAGAATTCAATATAGCGCCCAGCCGCGTCATTGAGTCGGCGTGTCTTGCCCAGACTGGCGGAGTCGGCCCAGACTGGCGCCTCCTCCAGTGTCGCCTCAACGTCGGACTCCCAACCATCAGAGAGTTTGGTCCCCTGTGAGCTGAAAAACTTGATTCCGTTGTCGGCAAATGGATTGTGGCTGGCGCTGATGACCACGCCAAGTGAGGCACGCTGCGCGCGGGTCAGGTAAGCGACACCGGGTGTAGGCAACGGACCCAGCAGCACAACATCGACACCAGCCGAATTAAAGCCGCTCTCCAGCGCACTTTCGAGCATGTAGCCAGAAATCCGGGTGTCCTTGCCGATCAGAACGGTAGGGCGATCTTCGGAACGCTTCAAGACCCGACCGACGGCGTGAGCCAGGCGCAGCACAAAATCCGGGGTGATCGGCCCTTGTCCGACCGTCCCGCGAATGCCATCCGTACCAAAATATTTTCTGCTCATCGTGTTCCCCTGCGATCAATTCGTAGTAACCATCATTCGTCTATCTTATAGCGCTCAGTACTCTGAGTGCCTGAACCGTTTCCAGCACGTCGTGGACCCGCACGACCGAAGCGCCGCGCTCCACCGCCAACACCGCTGCGGTGACACTGAGGGCCAACCTTTGCTCTGGCTCACTCCCGGCTGCATCTCCGCATGCGGTGCCCACCAGTGCCCCCAGCGAGGACTTGCGCGACCATCCAACCAACAAGGGATAGTCGCTGCCAAGCAACTCCGCTTGTCTGGCCAGCAGCGCAAAGTTCTGCGCGGCGGACTTGCCAAAGCCTATGCCCGGATCGATGACGATACGGTTCTTCTCGACGCCTGCCCTATGCAACTCGCCGGCAGCCTTCTGCAGGAACAGTCTCGCCTGCGCCACAGCATCGCCTTGCATAGGAAGCAACTGCATGGTCGAAGGCTCCCCGTGCATGTGCATCAAGCACACACCGCAAGCAGGATGCCGTGCGACGACCTGCGTCGCAGTCAGCGAATCGGTAGCGTGCTGGCGCCAGCGCAAGGCCCAGACATCGTTAACGATGTCGACACCGAGGTCGAGCGCTATCTGCATCACACCGGGCTTGTATGTGTCCACCGATACCGGCACGCCCAGGCGAACGGCTTCACGGAGCACCGGCACCAGACGCGCCAGTTCTTCATCCTGCGTCACTGGAGCGGCGCCGGGTCGGGTCGATTCCGCGCCAATGTCCAGCAAGTCAGCACCATCCCTGACGAGTCTTTCACAATGCTGCAGCGCTGAACTGACGTCGGCGTGACGACCACCATCCGAGAAAGAGTCTGGCGTCAAGTTGACAATGCCCATGACCCTGGGCATCGCCAGGTCAAGCAGGAATCTTGAGGTCTTCCATTTCATGAAAAAGAACGGGGCAATTCTGCCCCGTTTATCGTTTGTGAAGGGGCCCGCTAGGCCGCCGTTGGTGCTGCGTCAGGTTTGACTGCGGGTGTACCACCGCCACTGCCGTCGCCACCGACGGCCGGGATGCGTGGTGTCCAGTCCTTGGGGGGACGCGGCTCCTTGCCAGCCATGATGTCCTCGATCTGGTCGCTGTCAATGGTTTCCCATTCCAGCAATGCCTTGGCCATCGCATGCATCTTGTCCTGATTGTCTTCAATCAGCTTGCGTGCCTGACTGTATTGCTGGTCAATGATGCGGCGCACCTCTGCATCCACCTTCTGCATGGTTTCCTCACTCATGTTGGTGGTCTTGGTCACCGAGCGACCAAGAAACACCTCACCCTCGTTGTCGGCGTAAACCATCGGGCCCAGCGCATCGGTCATGCCGTAGCGTGTCACCATGTCGCGCGCAATGTGGGTGGCGCGCTCAAAATCGTTGCTGGCGCCGGTCGTCATCTGGTGCATGAAAACCTCTTCCGCGATGCGGCCACCAAACAGCATGCTGATCTGATGCAGCATGTATTCGCTGTCGTAGCTATACCGGTCCTGTGCCGGCAGACTCATGGTCACACCCAGGGCGCGGCCGCGCGGAATGATCGTTACTTTGTGGACCGGGTCGCACTTGGATAGCATCTTGCCAATCAGCGCATGTCCGGACTCGTGATAAGCGGTGTTCCTGCGTTCGCTCTCAGGCATCACCATGCTCTTGCGCTCCGGACCCATCAGGATCTTGTCTTTGGCCTTCTCGAAATCCTGCATTTCGACCGTGCGCGCACTGCGTCGAGCTGCCATCAGTGCGGCCTCATTGCACAGGTTGGCGAGATCAGCCCCCGACATGCCGGGTGTACCGCGTGCAATCACGCCCGGATTGACGTCCTGACCCAAAGGAACTTTGCGCATATGCACATTGAGAATCTGCTCGCGGCCCCGGATGTCGGGCAAGGTCACGTAAACCTGCCGATCGAACCGCCCCGGGCGCAGCAGGGCAGCGTCAAGAATGTCGGGACGATTGGTGGCCGCGACCACGATCACTCCCACGTTGGTCTCGAAGCCATCCATCTCAACCAGCATCTGATTGAGTGTCTGCTCTCGCTCGTCGTTTCCACCGCCCAGGCCAGCGCCGCGCTGACGCCCAACGGCATCAATTTCGTCGATAAAGATGATGCATGGCGCATTTTTCTTGGCGTTGTCAAACATGTCGCGCACACGCGCTGCGCCGACGCCAACAAACATTTCCACAAAGTCCGAGCCGCTGATGCTGAAGAAGGGCACCTTGGCTTCGCCCGCAATCCCTTTGGCGAGCAGGGTTTTGCCGGTCCCGGGTGGCCCTACCAGCAAGAGGCCGCGCGGAATGCGGCCGCCGAGTTTCTGGAACTTGGCCGGATCCTTCAGGAAATCGACCACCTCCTTGACTTCTTCTTTGGCTTCGTCGCAACCAGCCACATCGGCGAAGGTCACCTGATTGGTATTTTCATCGAGCATGCGCGCCTTGCTCTTGCCAAAGCTGAAAGCCCCTCCCTTGCCACCGCCCTGCATCTGGCGCATGAAATAGATCCAGACACCAATCAGCAAGAGCATCGGGCCCCAACTCACCAACAGCGTCATGAGGAGCGAACCTTCTTCGCGCGCCTTGACGTCAAACTTGACGCCATTGGCGATCAGGTCACCTACCAGACCACGATCAAGGTAAGTGGCGGTGGTCCGGACCTTGCGATCATCGGTGGTGACAGCGATGATTTCGGTACCGCCCTGACCTTCCTGGATAACGGCGCTCTTGATCCGCTTGCCCCTGACCTCCTCCAGAAAGTCGGAGTAACCCAGATTGCCGGCACCAGCCGGGCCACGGGTTTCAAACTGTTTGAAAACGGTAAAAAGCACAAGCGCAATGACGAGCCAGACGGCAATTTTCGAGAACCACTGATTATTCAAGCGAGGCTCCAATAAGGACGCAAACAGATAGGCAATGCACAGTTGGGCACCATTTTAGGCGTTTCAAGACACCGAGCGGCGTTTGCAGCTCGTTTTACCCGGATGCAGCCAGAACTTCAGGCAGCCCTCAAGCATGTACCAACCAGAAAAGTTTCCGAAGACTTGTCGCGTGAGGCCTTCGGCTTGATGCGTTTGACCGTCACGAAAATCTCTCTGAAACGCTTGACCAGGGACTCGTAAGCATCACCGTGAAAGACCTTGGCAACCAGACTCCCGCGCGGCTTCATGTGGGTCTGCGCAAATTCCAGCGCCAGTTCGACCAGATTTTCGATACGCGCAGCATCGGCCGAGGAAATACCAGACAGATTGGGCGCCATGTCGGACACCACCACATCAGCCAGTCGACCCCGCATTTCGCTGGCCAATCGCTGCAACACCTCTGGCTCACGAAAATCCCCCAACAGGAAAATCACACCCTCCACCGGTTCCATCGGCAGGATGTCCAGCGCAATGATGCTGCCATTGAGTTCCCCTACCGCCGCGCCGCCACCAACAGCCTTTCTCGGGGACATTTTGCGCCGCACATACTGACTCCAGGCCCCGGGGGTCGACCCGAGATCAACCACCAACTGACCCGGCTTGATCAGACCCAGCGATTCATCAATCTCCTTGAGCTTGTAGGCAGCACGCGCCCGGTAACCTTCCAATTTGGCCAGCTTGACATAAGGATCGTTGACATGGTCATTGATCCACGCCCTGTTGACTTTGCTGCCTTTGACTTTGTCTTTCATTTTGACCTTCGTAACCGATAATAGCGCCATGCCGCAAATTCAATTGACCCCCGCCCAACGCAAAGAGCACCGTGCGCAAGCGCATCACCTGGACCCCGTTGTCATGGTCGGTGCCGATGGGCTGAGCGCCGCCGTAAAAAGGGAAGCCGATGCCGCCCTGAATGCGCATGGCTTGATCAAGGTACGCGTCTTTGCCGATGACCGTTCGGCACGCGAGGCCATGTTTCAGACGCTGACCGACGAATTGAACGCAGCGCCGATTCAGCATATTGGCAAACTACTGGTGCTCTGGCGCCCTATGCCGGAGCGCGAAAAGACGCTGGACGCCGATCGCATGCCCGGTCCGCGAGACTTCAAAGTCCTTAAATACAGCACACGCGGTGGTCAGCGCCCGGAGGTCAAGACCCTGCGTGTGTTGGGCAATCAGCGCCTGACCGCGGGCGGTCAGGTTAAACGCTCCAAACCCAAACAGGTCAGCATCAAAAAACGCAGTCAGACCTGAACGCCCGCGCCTTCATTCAATCGGCGCTGGCGGCGTCAACTTCCACATAACAATCGAGGCAAACAGGAACTGGAGCGCAAACATGGCGCTCCCAATGCCGTGCCATAGTCGCAGATTCTCGCGCGCCAGGATGTGTGGTGCAACCGCAAATTCGGACAGCAGGGCCAGCAGCATGCCAGCCGTAATGCACATGACGACAGTGGGTGAACGCAGCGTGGGTAGCGTCAGCCGCTTGGACTGCCCGCTGAGCAGGAGCACGAGACCGCACAGAAGCGAAATCCAGCTTTGAGCCTGAAACAAGGCGCCAGCCATATTGCCTGCCATGGCTGGTGTTGGCAAGCGTGCAAACAGCAGCGGAACCACCACCAAGCCGATCAGGCCCAGACTGCTCCACCACAGTGCGGCGACCCAAAGTACAAGACGCGTCATTGATTCAAACGTAGCTGACCGCCACTACCTCGTAGTGCCTGGCGCCACCCGGCGCCTGCACTTCAACGCTATCGCCCTCTTCCTTGCCAATCAAGGCGCGGGCAATCGGGCTGCCAATGTTGATCAGCCCGAGTTTGATGTCGGCCTCATCTTCACCGACGATCTGGTAAGTCACCTTCATTGCTGACGCTTCATCTTCCAGGGTCACTGTGGCACCAAACACAACGCGTCCCCCGGCATTGAGTTCTGAGGGGTCAATGATCTGACTGGCCGACAGTTTGCCCTCCACTTCCTGGATGCGCCCTTCGATGAAACCCTGACGGTCCTTGGCGACTTCGTACTCGGCGTTTTCACTCAAATCGCCTTGCGCTCGCGCCTCGGCGATCGCATTGATAACCCATGGGCGATCAACTGTCTTGAGTTTTTGCAACTCGGCCTTGAGCTTTTCAGCGCCGCGTTTGGTAATGGGTATGGTTGCCACTTGCTGCTCCGATATGGATTGCACAAAAGGAAACCGCCGAACGTTGCCGTCCGGCGGTAGGGTCAGATTATGCCGTGAATGTCAGTTAAAAATCAACCTGCTGCCAGTTGTGCGTGCATATCCTGCACCGAGATCACGTCCAGGTGATCCACATGCGGCATACCCTGCACGGCAGCTTCGGCGCCGGCAATGGTGGTAAAGGTTGTAATCCTTGCCAGCAAGGCCGAGGTGCGAATCTGTCGCGAATCTGCAATGGCGTTGCGGCGCTCCTCCACGGTGTGAATGACCATCGAAATTTCGTTGTTCTTGATCATGTCCACAATATGCGGCCGCCCCTCTGTCACCTTGTTCACGCTGGTGCAGGTGACACCCGCAGCGTTGATGGAAGCCGCCGTACCTTTGGTCGCCAGCACGGCAAAACCCATGGCAGACAGAGCGCGAGCCACCTCGATGGCGCGCGGCTTGTCGCTGCCCTTGACCGAAATGAAGACCTTGCCGGACGACTCACCCGGGATTGCTGAAGGCCGGGGCAATTTGGTACCGGCTCCGATCTGGGATTTGACAAACGCTTCCCCAAAAGTCTTGCCCACACCCATGACCTCACCGGTCGACTTCATCTCCGGTCCGAGAATGGTGTCGACGCCGGGGAACTTGACGAAGGGAAAGACTGCTTCCTTGACACTGAAATACGGTGGCGTCACCTCGACGCCGATTCCCTGTGACGCCAGAGATTGCCCAACCATGCAACGCGCGGCCACTTTGGCCAGTTGAATTCCTGTGGCTTTCGATACAAATGGCACGGTACGCGAAGCGCGCGGATTCACCTCGAGCACATAAATGACGTCCTTGCCATCGATGTTCTGGATCGCGAACTGCACGTTCATCAAACCAACGACATTGAGTGCACAGGCCATCGCCGCGGTCTGACGCTTGATTTCCGCCACCGTTGCGCCAGACAGACTATACGGTGGCAGCGAACAGGCTGAATCGCCACTGTGCACGCCAGCCTGTTCGATGTGTTCCATGACGGCGCCAATGAAGGTGCGCCCCGCTTCGGTTGACGAGCCAGCATCACGCAAGCAGTCCACATCGCACTCGATGGCATCGTTAAGAAATCGATCGAGCAGTACCGGCGAGTCGTGGCTGACCTTGACGGCTTCACGCATATAGCGCTCCAGATCGCGCTGCTCATGCACGATCTCCATGGCGCGACCACCCAGCACATAACTGGGACGGACCACCAGCGGATAGCCCAGGGCTGCCGCCTTCTCAAGCGCTTCGGCCTCAGTCCGCGCCGTTGCATTGGACGGCTGACGCAGGCCCAGGGTATGAAGCAGCTTCTGAAAGCGCTCGCGGTCTTCTGCCGCGTCAATCATGTCCGGAGATGTCCCGATGATGGGCACGCCATTGGCTTCCAGGTCGAGCGCAAGCTTCAATGGCGTCTGACCACCGTATTGCACGATCACGCCCAAGGGCTTTTCCTTGTCGACGATCTCCAGCACATCCTCGAGAGTGAGCGGCTCGAAATACAGACGATCAGACGTGTCGTAATCGGTCGATACGGTCTCCGGGTTGCAGTTCACCATGATGGTCTCGTAGCCATCCTCGCGCAGCGCCAGTGCGGCATGCACGCAGCAGTAGTCAAACTCGATGCCCTGGCCGATCCGGTTCGGACCACCACCTAGCACCATGATCTTCTTTCTGTCGGTTGGCGCCGCTTCACATTCCGACCCCTGTGCCTCGTAGGTCGAGTACATATAGGCGGTATTGGTGGCAAACTCGGCGGCACAGGTGTCAACGCGTTTATAAACCGGGCGCACACCCAGAACTCGGCGTTTTTCCCGAATGGCGGTGTCCGTGGTCTTGAACTGGCGCGCCAGGCGACGATCAGAAAAGCCTTTTTGCTTCAATGCTCGCAGCGTTGCCGCATCGATGCCGTCCAGTGCGCTGCCGCCTTCGGGTGCCGGCAAACGTTCAATTTCCAGCTCAATCTTGACAATCTGCTCGATCTGAACGAGGAACCAGCGGTCAATCCGTGTCAGGGCAAACACTTCGTCAACACTCCAACCAGCGGCGAATGCATCGCCAACGTACCAGATCCGGTCCGGGCCCGGCTCGCCCAGTTCCTTCTCCAGCAACTCACGGTCCTGAGTTTTCTCGTTCATGCCGTCAACACCGACTTCCAGGCCACGCAGCGCTTTCTGGAATGATTCCTGAAAAGTGCGACCAATCGCCATGACCTCCCCGACCGACTTCATCTGTGTGGTCAGACGGCTGTCGGCCGCTGGAAACTTTTCAAAGGCGAAGCGTGGGATCTTGGTCACGACGTAATCGATACTCGGCTCGAAACTGGCTGGCGTAGCTCCGCCTGTGATCTCGTTGCGTAACTCATCAAGTGTGTAACCCACGGCAAGCTTGGCAGCCACCTTGGCGATTGGAAACCCGGTGGCTTTGGAGGCCAGAGCCGACGAACGCGAGACACGCGGATTCATCTCGATAACGACCATGCGTCCGTCGTCCGGGTTGATGGCAAACTGTACATTGGAGCCACCCGTGTCAACTCCGATCTCGCGCAGCACAGCCAGACTGGCGTTGCGCAGGATCTGGTATTCCTTGTCGCTCAGCGTCTGCGCCGGTGCGACGGTGATGGAATCCCCTGTGTGCACGCCCATCGGGTCGAGATTTTCGATCGAGCAGATGATGATGCAGTTGTCTGCCTTGTCGCGCACCACCTCCATCTCGAATTCTTTCCATCCCAGCAGAGACTCTTCAATCAGCAACTCGTTGGTCGGCGAGGCTTCCAGACCGCGCTTGCAGATCACCTCGAACTCTTCGGCGTTGTAGGCGATGCCCCCGCCCGTGCCTCCAAGGGTAAAGCTGGGTCGAATCACGGTCGGAAATCCGACGGTCTTCTGGACGGTCCAAGCCTCCTCCATCGAATGCGCGATGCCTGATCGGGCCGACGCGAGACCGATACTGGTCATGGCGTCCTTGAACTTCAAACGATCTTCTGCTTTGTCGATGGCCTGCGGGCTGGCGCCAATCAGTTCAACCTGGTATTTCTCCAATACACCCTGATGCCACAGGTCCAGCGCGCAATTGAGTGCGGTCTGCCCACCCATGGTCGGCAATATGGCGTCGGGGCGTTCCTTGGCAATGATCTTCTCGACCGTCTGCCAGGTGATCGGCTCGATGTAGGTCACATCTGCCGTCGCCGGATCGGTCATGATGGTGGCCGGGTTGCTGTTGATCAAGATGACCTTGTAACCCTCTTCACGCAGCGCCTTGCAGGCCTGTACGCCGGAATAGTCGAACTCGCAGGCCTGACCAATGATGATCGGTCCTGCACCAATGATGAGGATCGATTTGAGGTCTGTACGTTTAGGCATGCTTCTTCTCCTGTGCTTGTTCCATCAGCTCAGTGAAGCGATCAAACAGGTAGGCAATGTCGTGCGGTCCTGGCGAGGCCTCAGGATGCCCCTGGAAGCAGAAGGCGGGTCGATCCGTACGCTCCAGTCCCTGCAGCGTGCCGTCAAACAGACTGATGTGGGTAGCGCGCAAATTGGCCGGCAAGGTCTTCTCATCGACCGCAAACCCGTGGTTCTGACTGGTGATGCTGACGCGCCCGCTATCGAGATCCTTGACCGGATGGTTGGCGCCGTGGTGACCGAACTTCATCTTGAAGGTCCTGGCGCCACTGGCCAGCGCCATGATCTGGTGACCGAGGCAGATACCGAATGTCGGAATGCCGGCCTCTATCAGTTCGGCAGCGGCGGCGATGGCGTAGTCGCAAGGCTGTGGATCACCCGGACCGTTACTCAGGAAGACGCCGTCTGGCTTATGAGCAAGAACTTGCGCCGCGCTGGACTGTGCTGGTAGCACCGTGACCCGGCATGCGCGCTCGGCCAGCATGCGCAGGATATTGAACTTGACGCCAAAATCAAGGGCCACCACATGGAACCTGCTGTCCGTCTGGTTGCCAAAGCCGGCACTACCCTGCGTTTGGGGATGTGCCAATTGCCATTCAGTCTGGGTCCACTGATAAGCCGTTTTGGTTGAGACCACTCTGGCCAGATCCGTTCCGGCCATGCTGGGAGCGGCTTTTGCCAGCGCCAGTGCACGGTCAACAGCAGACTGCGCGACAGTTTCGTTTTCCGACAAAGTCAGAATGCAGCCATTCTGCGCGCCGTGGGCACGCAGATGGCGTGTCAGTTGGCGGGTGTCCAGATTGGCGATAGCCACCGTGTTCTCCTGCACGAGGTACTGTGACAGCGTCATGCGAGAGCGAAAATTGGACGCCACCAAGGGCAGGTCCCGGATGATCAGACCGGCAGCGTGCACCTTGGCAGCTTCTACGTCCTGCGGGTTGATGCCATAGTTACCTATGTGCGGGTAGGTCAAGGTCACGATTTGCTGACAGTAACTCGGGTCCGTCAGAATTTCCTGGTAACCGGTCATGGCTGTGTTGAACACAAGCTCGCCAACCGTGGAGCCAGCGGCTCCTATGGAATTTCCAACAAACACCGTGCCGTCTGCTAGCGCCAGAATGGCGGGGGGATGGTTTCCCTGTAAAGACAAAAGCACTGGGTTCTCCGGATGGGTTTTCGGGTACGCCCAAACGTGCTCAAGCGTTGACTCTTGGCTTGCTTTATTAAGGGATTTAGCTTGAGAAGGCTCTGGGCGTACAGCGTGCGGTGAAGCACCCCATTATAGCCGAGCCACCTCGTGAGGAGGCACCCACCCGCTAGCGCTGGCATGCAGGCAAATGGCCGCTGCCGCCGCAACGTTGAGTGACTCTTCGCCGCCGGGCTGGGCGATACGAATCTTCAGACTTGCCAGCGCTTCAAGTTCAACGCCAACGCCCTGCCCTTCGTGCCCGAGCGCCCAGGCACAGGGCATAGGCAGGGTCTTGCCATGCTGTGCCTGATGCAGGTACTCACCCTGATGTGAACTGGTGACGATGATGGGAACCACCAAATTCGCCACCTGGGCAAGCTGTGCCCCTTCAATCAGGTGCAAGCCCCAGTGGGCACCCATGCCCGCGCGCAAGACCTTGGGACTCCAAAGCGCAGCCGTGCCTTTGAGGGCAATGATCTGGGTAAAACCAAAAGCTGAGGCACTGCGCAAAATGGACCCAACATTGCCGGCGTCCTGCACCCGATCCAGAATCACGGAAGCGACCTTTGACTGCAAAACCCTGGGCGCTGGCAATTCGAACACGAAGCCAACGCTGGCGGGTGAGTCAAGGACGCCAATGTCAGCGAACAGGGTGTCAGCAATGACAATGTTCCTGTTGGCTGCCTGCGTCCATGCAGTCGGCGCGGCAGACCAAAAGGAGTCGGAAAAAATGGCGACGACTGGCTTGACTCCGCGCGCCAGCGCGGCACCACACAAGTGTTCACCCTCGACCCAGAATCTACCCTGTTTGCGGTAGGCCGTGCTGTCCTGAGACAGGCGCCGCAGGTCTTTCAGAAATGCGTTGTCACGCGAGCTGATGAACTGGGATGGCGCCTGGCTCATCGCATGGCCTCGGCTACCGGTCGGAAGGTCTTGCGATGCTGCGGACAGGCCCCGTGCAGGCGCAGGGCCTCGAGATGCTCGGCGGTTCCATAGCCTTTGTGCTTTGCAAAACCGTACTGAGGGAACTGCAGGTCGTACTCGACACACCAACGATCACGCTGCACCTTGGCCAGAATGGATGCTGCGGAAATCGACGGCACCAGACTGTCACCTTTGACAATCGCCTCGCCCAGAACATCGAGCAGTGGCAGCCGATTGCCATCCACCAGCACCTTCACCGGCTTCAGACGCAAACCGTCGACCGCGCGACGCATAGCCAACAGGGTTGCCTGCAGGATATTGAGTTGTTCGATTTCCTCCACACTCGCCTCGGCGATCGAACAGCACAGCGCCTTGGCACGAATCTCATCGAACAGTCTTTCACGACGCAAGGCAGTCAGGGTCTTGGAATCGGCCAGGCCCTTGATAGGATGACAGTCATCCAGAATCACGGCAGCAGCCACCACCGGACCGGCCAGCGGACCTCGACCAGCCTCGTCAACGCCTGCCACGAGACCAGGAATGTCCCAATTCAGGGAGGCTTGTTCAGATTTGAAGTACTTGCTCGATCGCATGAGTGGCCAGTTCGGGGGTGTTGCGCTGGAGTTTCTGATGCAACTGCAAAAACCGTTGCTGCAGTTGGACAACCTTCTGCGGGGCGTCTAGCCACGCCAACACTGCATCGGACAGCGCCTGCGGCGTGGCCGCCTCCTGCAGCAATTCCGGCACGACAAAATCCTCACACAGGATATTGGGCAAACCCACCCAGGGCTGCAATTTTTTGCGCCGCATGATTTGCCATGACCACCAGGCCATGTGGTAGGCAATCACCATCGGGCGTTTGAACAGGGCCGCCTCCAGCGTTGCGGTGCCGCTGGCGATGAGGGTGACGTCACAGGCGGCCAGAAGCGTGTGGGACTGCCCCTCAACAATTCGCAGATTGCGCGTCAGTCTACTGTCATGCGCCGCCAGCTCAATTTCCGCCTTCAGGCCAGGCGCTGCAGGGACGATAAACTGAATGGCCGGACGCTGCTGCTGCAGTCGCACTGCCGCCTGAAAAAATCGGCCTGCCAAGTGGCTGATTTCTGACTGGCGACTGCCAGGCAGAATGGCCACCACCGGATCGGCCTCAGACAGCCCCAAAGCCCGACGTGCTGCGGCTCGATCCGGCTCGATTGGAATCACATTGGCCAGCGGGTGACCCACATAGGTGGCCGCAATCCCATGCTGCGCCAGCAGCGCGGGCTCGAATGGAAAGATGCACAGCACATGGTCCACACTGCGACGGATCTTTTCGATTCGCTCGGGACGCCAGGCCCAGACCGACGGCGAGACGAAGTGCACCGTCTTGATGCCCTTGGCCTTCAGGGCCGCTTCAAGATCAAGGTTGAAATCGGGTGCATCGACACCGATGAACAGATCCGAGCGCTCGCGCAACAGGCGAACCTTGAGTTGCTCCCGAATGCCAACAATCTCCCGGTAGCGACGCAGTACCTCCCAGCCATAGCCATGTACCGACAGCTTATGGTGTGGCCACCAGGCCTGAAATCCACGACTTGCCATTTGTGGTCCGCCAATGCCGGCCGCGCTCAGGGAGGGCCAGCGCTCACGCAAACCGTCAAGCAGCAAGGCAGCCAGCAAGTCACCCGAGGTTTCGCCGGCGACCATGCCGAACTTCATGTCAGCGCACGATTCCACGCTGCGGCGACGATTGTTCCAGGAACGAGAGCATCATTTGGACATCTGACAAGGACTCGGGGTGCTTGTTTGGCAAGTCTGCAATGCGTTGCCGTGCCAGTTGCAGCGTCAGGTCTTCGCGGTAGAGCGCCTTGTGCATGGCCTTGACCACCGACACCCGCGCCGCGTTGAAGTCACGCCGACGCAGGCCAATGCTGTTGACGCCCCTCACCGCAAGCGGGTTGCCGTCTACCAGCATGAAGGGCGGAACATCCTGCGCTACAGCGCTGGCAAAACCCACCATGGCGTGAGCACCAACCTTCACAAATTGGTGAATACCTGTGAGTCCGCCAATCGTCACCCACTCCCCCAAATGCACATGCCCCCCCAGTGTGGTGTTGTTCGCCAGCGTCGTATGGTTCTCGATCTGGCAGTCGTGGGCCACGTGGGTGTAGGCCATGATCCAGTTATCGTCACCGATTTTCGTCACGCCCAGATCACCGGGGGATCCAATGTTGAAGGTACAAAACTCGCGAATCGTGTTGCGGTCACCAATCAACAACCCACAGGGCTCTCCCTGGTACTTCTTGTCCTGCGGAATGGCCCCCAGTGAATTGAACTGAAATATCCGGTTTTCACGTCCAATTTGAGTGTGCCCCTCGATCACGCAATGTGCCCCGATACGGGTCCCTGCCGCCACTTTGACGTGGGGACCGATCAGCGTATAAGCGCCGACGCTGACAGATTCGTCGAGCTCGGCGCCTGGTTCGACGATGGCTGTTGCATGAATCGCCGTCACACGACACCTCTTACTTGATGGAGCGCATGGCGCAGGTCAGTTCTGCCTCCACGGCGATATCAGTGCCAACCAACGCGCGCGTCTTGAACTTGAAGATGCCCGCCTTCATGCGCAATATCTGTGCTTCCAGAATCAACTGGTCTCCAGGCTCGACGGGGCGCCGGAAGCGCACCCCTTCCATGCCGGCAAAGTAGTAAATCATCTTGTCGTCCGGCAAAGCGTCCATTGCATCAAACGACAGCAGGGCTGACGCTTGGGCCAGTGCCTCCAGCATCAGCACCCCGGGCATGACAGGACGATTCGGAAAATGTCCCTCGAAGAACGGCTCATTGATCGTGACATTCTTCAGCGCCCTGATGCTCTTGCCCTTGTCGATTTCAAGAACCCGATCCACCAGCAAAAATGGATAGCGATGCGGCAGTTGTTTAAGAATTTTGTGGATATCCATCATGCTTGGTATGACTCAATGTTCATTTCTTGGCTTTTTTTCCAGGGACCGGATCCGGTCGCGCAAACCGTGCAACTGCTTCAGTGAAGCTGCGTTCTTCTCCCAGGCAGCATTGTCGTCAATCGGGAAGATGCCGGTGTAATGTCCGGTCTTGTGGATGGAACGCGTCACCACCGTCGCCGCCGAAATATTGACGCCGTCCGCCAGCACGAGGTGCCCAAGCACGATCGCCCCGCCGCCAATAGTACAGTTCGCACCAATGGTGGCACTTCCAGCGACACCGACGCAGCCAGCCATTGCGGTATTTTTGCCGACCCGTACGTTGTGGCCAATCTGGATCAAGTTATCGAGTTTGACACCGTCTTCGATCACGGTGTCCTGCAGCGCGCCGCGGTCGATACAGGTATTGGCACCAATTTCAACATCGTCACCGATCCTGACGGCTCCCAATTGTTCGATCTTTTCCCAGCCACCGGCATGCGGTGCAAAGCCAAAGCCATCGGCACCAATCACAACGCCCGGGTGCAGCAAACAACGCTGACCAACCAGGCACCCCTCGCCCACGGTAACCCTTGACTTCAGTTCGGTATCCGCGCCGATTCGGGCACCGCGCTCGATCACACACAACGCACCTATGCGAGCACTCGGATGGACGAAGGCCTGTGAATCTATGACCGCACTTGGATGCCGAAGCACCAGGACAGGCTGTTCGGTGTTCTTCTTCCAGTATTGTGTAAGGCGAGCAAAATACAGATAGGGCTGGTCCGAGACAATGCAGCAACCACGCTGGACGGCAGCAGACTGCATTTGCGGACCCACGATCACGCAAGCGGCCCTGGACCCCGCCAGTTGATTCTGATAGCGTACGTTGCTAAGAAAACTCAGGTCAGTTGGGCCGGCTGCCTCCAGCGTGGCCAGGCCATTAACGATCAGGGCACGGTCACCAAAGAGTTCGCCGCCGAGTGCATCAACAATCGAACCCAGACGCAAGCCCACTCTTTACATGCCTCGGGTGGTTTACTTGACGCCACCCGCATTCAGGGATTTGATGACCTTGTCGGTGATGTCATGCTTCGGATTGACATACACCGCTTCCTGCAGGACGAGATCGTACTTTTCGGCCTCGGCAACCTGTTTGACGACGCGGTTGGCGCGTTCCAGAACCTGCTGCAGTTCTTCATTCTTTCTGGAGGTCAGATCTTCCTGAAATTCCCGCCGCTTACGCTGCAACTCCCGATCCTGATCCAGCAGTTGTTTTTGACGAACTGTCTTTTGCCCTTCTGGCAAGGTCGGCCCTTCGCGCTCGAATTTGTCAACCATCGCCTTCATGGTGTTTGTCAAGTCAACGATGTCTTTTTCCCGCTTGGAAAACTCCTGCTCCAGTTTGGACTGCGCCGCCTTGGCGGTACTCGCCTCCTTGAAAATACGATCGGTGCTGACGAATCCGATTCGGAACTCCTGCGCCTGAACCGGCGCCAGTACCAGCAAGCCACCAAATACCATGCCGGCAACGCATTGACGTAATAAATCGTTCATTAGAAATTCGTCCCAATCTGAAATTGCATGTTTTGTATTTTATCGCCATCAAACTTCTTGATCGGCTTGGCAAATGCCAGTCGCAAGGGCCCCATTGGTGAGATCCAGCTGACACCGACCCCAACCGAGGCGCGCAGGCTGTTCGCATCGGAATTGACTCCGTCAGGTCCAGCCACACCGCCAACATCGGCAAAAGCGTACATCCTCAAAGTCCGGTCATTGCCCGACCCCGGGAAGGGCGACAACAACTCCAGGTTCAAATTGAGCTTGCTAGACCCGCCCACCGCTACGCCACTGGCATCCTGCGGACCCAGGCTGCCCTGCTCGAAACCGCGCACTGAGCCCAGACCACCGCCGAAAAACTTCTTGAACACGGGAAACGAACGATCTCCAGGGGCCATCCCCCAACCCACTTCGCCATTGAATGCGACAGTAAACTGTTTATTCAGCGGAATAAATTGCTGGTACTGGTACGTGCTGCGCAGATAACGCGCCTCCCCTGCAACTGACCACTCGGCATAGGCACGCTGGAAGCGGCCGGAATTGGGGGAAAGTGCGCTATCCCGGCTGTCACGGGCCCAGCCTGCGGTAAATGGAATCGACATGCTGGCGTAACCATACTGATTGGCATACGCCATATAAGAAGTTGGCAAGGCCGTACCGGGCACAATGGTCGTCTTCTCGATCCCGGCACCGAAATAGACCGTATCGATCTCGGTAAACGGGACCCCGAAGCGCATGCTTCCACCAGACGATACGAGTTGATAGTAATTTTGATCCTGGTAGGGGCTGCTTGACTTGTGGTACAGATCAATGGTTCGTGAAACGCCATCCTGCGTGAAGTAGGGGTCTGTTGTATTGAACACGACAACACGATTGATCTTGCTGGTATTGATCTGCACGCCAAGCGAATTGCCTGAGCCAAATGCGTTGTCCTGTTTCAGACCGAATGAAAGCCCCAGACCATCGGCACTTGAAAAACCGGCTCCAAGGCTCAGACTGCCGGTCGGCTTGTCTACCACGTTGATGGTCAGGTCCACCTGATCCGGTGAGCCAGCCACTTCCTGGGTCTCGATGCCAACTTCCTTGAAGTAGCCCAGGCGATCGACCCGATCACGTGACAAACGGATTTTTTCGCCGTCATACCACGAGGCCTCAAACTGTCGAAATTCGCGGCGCACGACAACGTCACGGGTACGGCTGTTGCCCACCACATTGATTCTGCGCACATAGGCCCGCCGCGACGGGTCGGCCTGCAGAACCAGGACTACCCGGTTGTTGACTCGATCAATTTCCGGACGCGCAATAACGCGGGCAAAAGCAAATCCGAAATTTCCGAAATAGTCGGTGAAGGCCTTGGTTGTCCTGACCACCTCATCCGCGTTATAGGCCTGCCCCGGCTGAATCGTTACCAGCGACTTGAATTCATCTTCCCTGCCAAGAAAGTTACCTTCGAGTTTGACGCCGCTGACGACAAAGCGATCACCCTCGCTAACATTGATGGTGATCGCAATATCCGTCTTGTTGGGCAGTATGGCAACCTGCGTCGAATCAACTTTGAACTCGAGGTAGCCGCGGGTCAGGTAGTGGGAGCGCAAAGTTTCGATGTCGGCATTGAGTTTGGCACGGGAATAGCGATCCGACTTGGTGTACCAGCTCAGCCAACCGCCCGTATCGAGGTCAAACAAGCTGCGCAGTGTGGACTCGCCAAACACCTGGTTACCAACAATCCGGATTTCGCTGATCTTGGCCGGCTCGCCCTCGACCACCGTAAAAGTCAGATTGACCCGATTGCGCTCCGCCGGTGTAACGGTTGACACCACTTCTGCGGCGTAAAGGCTGCGATTGATGTACTGGCGCTTGAGTTCCTGCTCGGCACGATCGAGTTGCGCCTTGTCAAAGGGTCTACCGTCAGCCAGGCCAACATCCTTGAGCGCCTTCTTGAGAACATCCTTGTCAAATTCCTTGGTTCCAACAAAGTCAACGTCAGCAATCGTTGGCCGCTCCTCCACCAGAATCACGAGCACGTCGCCACTGACTTCAATTCGCACGTCCTTGAACAAACCCAGATCAAACAAAGCACGGATCGCCGAAGTACCTTTCTCGTCGTTGTAGACATCTCCAACCCGAACCGGCAACGATACAAAAATGGTTCCTGGCTCGACACGCTGCAAACCCTCGATGCGAATATCGCGCACCGTAAAAGGGTTGACGGCCCACACCGAGCCCGCCATGACAGTCAGACAGGCCGCAGTCGACAAAGTGCGCGGAAAGAAGCGATTGAATTGCATTTTTTATATTGAAAAGTCAAACCAGTGCTGAACAATCGACACCAGACGTTTAGCCAAAAAGTCGGTTGATGTCGTTGAAAATCGCAATTGACATCATGACCAACAGAACCGCAAAGCCACCCCGCTGCAGACGCTCCATTGATGCGTCTGAGACAGGTTTGCCCGCAATCCACTCCCAAAGATAATACATCAGGTGACCACCATCGAGCAGCGGCAGCGGCAGCAGGTTCAAAACGCCCAAACTCACGCTGATCAAGGCAAGAAACAATAGATACTGAGTCCATCCCAGACTCGCGGACTTTCCGGCGTAATCGGCTATGGTCAAGGGACCACTCAGATTCTTGAGCGAAGCATTGCCCAGCAACATCTTACCCATCATTTTGATCGTCAGCAGACCGACATCACTGCTGCGAATGACGGCACGCCACAAACCGTCCACCGGACCGTACTGGACACGCACTGTTTCAGGCGCTGCGCCGACATAGGCACCCACCTTTCCAATCCAGAGACCCCCCTCAAGCTGACGTTCAGGTTTGACCAAGATGACCCGTTCGACTCCAGCGCGCTCGATCGTCCATTGAGATGTGGGGGCTTCGGCGTTGAGCCCCGACGCCCTGATGAGCTGCCGCAATTGCCGCCCATCCAAGACTGCCACGGAGTCGATCTGGCGCACCACATCACCATGGCGCAAACCGGCCTTGTCGGCCGCTGCACCAAGCGTGATACCCCCCATGACCGGCCGACTAAACGGGCCAAGCAGGCCAATTTGCCGGAACAAGTTGGCATCGACCTCGCTCGCATCCACGGCACTCAATGGCAGTAGAACTTCACGGCGCCGCCCGCGCGCCGCCTCGGTCAGTTGCAGACGCAGATCCTGCTTTTCGAAGGCCGCACGGGTCAGCAACCAGTGAACCTCCTCATACGATTTAACCTCTTGCAGCTGCGTCCCATCAAAACCAGCGCGCTCGACCCTTTCACCCCCCGTCAATCCCGCTCGTGCGGCGATCGACCCGACCTCCGGACTGGCCAGGATCGCCGCCGGCAGCTGCTCTCCACTCCAATGGACCACTGCGTACAACAAAACGGCCAATAGCAGGTTGGCCGCCGGCCCGGCCACCACGATGGCGACGCGCGCCAACAGGGGTTGTGCGTTGAATGCCTGATGCCTTTCTTCGACACGAACCGGGGCCTCTCGCTCGTCGAGCATCTTCACGTAGCCTCCCAGCGGAAAGGCGCCGAGCACAAACTCGGTTGGCGAGCCTTGGCGTTGCCAACGAAGCAGCGGCTTGCCAAATCCAACCGAAAAGCGCAGGATCCTGACTCCACAAAGCACTGCCACCCCGTAGTGCCCAAATTCATGCACTGCTATCAGCAGTCCGAGGGCGAGCGCAAACCAGACCAGAGTCAACATGCTGACATCAAGATGACGTCATCCATTCGAGAGACGTGTGATGGCCTGCCTGGCCGCTCGACGCGACTGCGCATCCAGCGTCAACAATTCCTCCAGCGACTGCGGTGCGGCAGCGTTAACGGATTCCAGTGTTGCAAGATTGACAGCGTGAATCTGATCAAAGCGGATTTCTCCATCGAGGAACGCCGCTACGCCGATTTCATTGGCAGCATTCAGGATGGCGGTGGTACCTGCAGGTGCCTTCAGAACCGCCCAGGCCAGCTTCAATCCCGGAAAGCGCTGCTCATGGCGGTTCGAATCCAATGACTCGAACGTCATGTCCGGCATGGCTCCGAAATCAAGTGCTGCTGCCCCTGAATGCATTCGATCGGGCCAGGCCAGCCCATAAGCGATCGGAACCTTCATGTCGGGCGTGCCAAGCTGCGCCACCACCGAGTTGTCCCTGTACTGCACCATGGAATGGATAACGCTCTGCGGGTGAATCACGACCTCAATTTGCTCGGGTCTGACGTTAAACAGGAAACGCGCCTCTATGACTTCCAGCGCCTTGTTCATCATGGTCGCGGAATCAACGGAGATCTTCCGTCCCATCACCCAGTTGGGATGGGCGCAAGCCTGCTGCGGCGTCACATCACGAAGCGCGAGAGGGTCTGATAGTCGAAATGGCCCACCCGACGCCGTAAGAATAATCTTGTCGATTTGATCTGGCCAGACGGCGCAGTCATCCGGAAGCGATTGAAAAATGGCCGAATGCTCGCTGTCAATCGGTAGCAGTTTGGCTCCGCCAAGTGCTACGGCCTTCATGAAGTAGTCACCGCCGACCACGAGCGCCTCCTTGTTCGCGAGCAGCAAACGCTTGCCAGCACGCGCGGCTGCCACGCAGGAGGCCAGTCCGGCAGCCCCGACAATGGCAGCCATCACGACATCCGCCATTTCGTGCTCCGCAATCATGGTGATCGCCTGCGCGCCCCAGAGAACCCGCGTACTCAGGTTCAGGCTGCGGCACTTCTGCTCCAGCTCGCGCCCGTGCAGTTCACTGGCCATGACGGCAAACATCGGTCTGAACTCGACGCACTGACGCAGCAACAGCTCAAGCTGTGTGGCCGCGCTCAGGGCAAACACTTCGAACCGTCGCGGATGGCGCGCGATCACGGCAAGCGTATTGACACCGATCGATCCGGTCGAACCCAGTATCACGACACGCTTTCTAGGCGCTTCAACAAGATCAGCCATCGTTGCTTTCAAAAAGAGAAAAGCATCATCGCCAAAGGCAGCGTCGGCAGCAGTGCATCGACCCGGTCCAGCACGCCGCCATGACCCGGCAGCAAACCGCTGCTGTCCTTCACGCCGGCACTGCGTTTGACCAGCGATTCGAACAAATCGCCGACCACACTCATCGCAGCGAGGAACAAGGCACCGACAAGCAACAGCCAGGCCCCATGACTGCCCAGGGAGCTGAACAGACTGGGAACGGTGGAGGCGTAGACCTTGTCAGCCGCCTGCCAGCCAAACGCCAAAGCGAGCACCCCGATCATGCCACCCCAAACCCCCTCCCAACTCTTGCCGGGACTGATGCTGGGCGCCAGCTTTCCGCGGCTGAACCGACCACCCATTGCACGCCCGGCAAAGTAGGCGAAGATGTCCGCCACCCACACCAACAGCAAAATGGAGAGCAGAAAATTGACCCCCACGGTCCTGGCTTGCGCCACGGCCAGCCAGGCCAGCCACAAGGCCATCAGGCCCGCTAACTGGCGTAGTGTGCGCGAGTGACTGGCCCAGGCAGCCACGCCCCGGTGCAATACCCACGCGCCTGCGAGAACCCAACAAGCGCCTGTAACAATCCATAACAGGCTCAATGACTTCTCCAACATCCCGAGCCACCAGCTCGCTGCACACGACAGCAGACAAAGCAGACCCGACAGCAATGCGCGCCCCTGACTGTAGCCATTGAGCCGTGCCCACTCCCAGGCAGCAACGCCTATGAGCACCATGGCAATCATGCAAAAAGGCAACGCTGTTCTGTAAAACAGAGCTGGAAGCAAGATCAAGAGCATCACAACTGCAGTGATAACACGCTGTTTGAGCATCGGTCGGCCTTAGCTCACAACTGGCGCTACGGTACTGAGCGGCAGCTGATCAGATGTCTTGCCAAACCGTCTCTGCCGCTTGCTGTAGGACTCGATAGCCAGGTCGAGTTCTGCCTCGTCAAACTCAGGCCAGAGTCGCTCGCTGAAGTAGAGTTCCGAATAAGCGGCTTGCCAAAGCAGGAAATTGCTGATCCGCTGTTCTGCTCCAGTTCGAATCACCAGATCCGGATCGGCCACATGAGCCATCGCCATGGCGGCGCCAAGATTTTCCTCGGTGACCGGTTTGCCCTGTTCTGCCAATTTCTTGGCAGCCTGAACAATGTCCCAGCGTCCGCCGTAATTGAAACAGATATTCAGAATCAGGCGCGAGTTGGAAGCAGTGGCGCGTTCCGCGCTTTCAATACCAGCCACCAACTTTTCCGACAAGCCAAGTCGATCGCCAACAAAATGCAGTTGAACACCATCGGCGTGAAGTCTCGGAACCTCTCTGCCCAGCGCCACGGCGAACAGCGACATCAGTCCGGAGACTTCTTCCATCGGCCGATTCCAGTTCTCCGACGAAAAGGCAAACACGGTCAACACACCGACACCCCGCTGAGCGCAGGCCTTGACACAGCGACGCAGTGAAGCCACTCCCTGCTTATGGCCCGCCACGCGCGGCAGACAGCGTTTGGCCGCCCAACGCCCATTGCCGTCCATCACAACAGCGATGTGGTACGGGACCTGATTCATGGTTGAAGCGGCATTCAGACCGCCATGAGGTCTTGCTCTTTGGCCGCAACAAGTCTGTCGATTTCGATGATGTGGCGGTCAGTGACTTTCTGGATCTCCGCCTCCGAGCGCTTCTGATCGTCCTCAGACGCCAGTTTGTCTTTGACCGTCTTCTTGACCGCCTCATTGGCATCGCGTCGCAGGTTACGCACCGCTATCTTGGCGGTTTCACCCTCGTGCCTGACCACCTTGGTCAATTCCTTGCGACGTTCCTCCGACATGGCAGGCATCGGAACACGCAGCAAATCACCCATGGACGAAGGATTGAGTCCCAGATCACTGTCGCGAATCGCTTTTTCGATCTTTGGTCCCATTCCCTTTTCCCATGGCTGCACGCTGATGGTGCGTGCATCAAGCAGAGACACGTTGGCGACCTGGCTGATCGGCAGCATGGCGCCGTAGTAATCGACATGAACCGAATCCAGCAGTGCCGGATTGGCCCGCCCGGTGCGGATCTTGCTCAGGTTGTTCTTGAAGGCGACAATGGACTGGTCCATCTTCACTTCAACCGTTGTTCTTATTTCGGTAATAGGCACTTCTTTCTCCTTACTAGACCTTTCGCCAATAACTAATTGCTTGTGGCGATTTTGACACAGTCAGGCATAAACCAAGGTGCCCTCGTCCTCGCCCATCACCACGCGCTTGAGAGCGCCGTGCTTGAAAATTGAAAATACCTTGACCGGCAATTTTTGGTCTCTGCACAAAGCAAACGCGGTGGCATCCATGATGCCCAAATTCTTCGACATGGCCTCATCAAAGGTAATTTTGCTGTACCGCGTGGCAGAAGCGTCTTTCTTTGGGTCGGCTGTGTAAACACCATCAACTTTGGTGGCTTTGAGAACGATTTCAGCACCGATTTCTGCACCGCGCAACGCAGCTGCGGTATCGGTCGTGAAGAACGGATTGCCTGTTCCAGCGGCAAAAATAACGACTTTGCCCTCTTCGAGGTATTGCAGCGCCTTCGGCCTGACGTAGGGTTCAACCACCTGCTCAATCGCGATGGCAGACATTACGCGGGCCGTCAACCCTGCCTTGTTCATGGTATCGCCCAGCGCGAGTGCATTCATGACAGTGGCCAGCATACCCATGTAATCGGCCGTCGCCCGATCCATGCCAACCGAACCACCGGCCACACCACGGAATATGTTACCGCCTCCAATGACAACGGCGACTTCAACGCCCAAGCGCGTTACTTCAGCAACTTCTCCGACGATGCGGACAATGGTGTTCCGATTGATGCCAAACTGATCATCCCCCATCAATGCCTCGCCTGACAGCTTGAGCAGGATACGCTTGTAGGCTGGATTGGTGATCGACATATGAATCCTTAATATGACATCAATGGAGAACCCGCTTTCAGTGGCATCAGCAGATCAGTTTGACTGCTTTGCCGCAGCCACCTGTGCCGCCACTTCGGCCACAAAATCGTCGACCTTCTTGGCAATACCCTCACCAACGACATACAAGGTAAAGCCCTTGACAACGGTATCAGCCGATTTGAGCATCTGCTCAACCGTGAGTTTGTCATTCTTCACGAAGGATTGATTGAACAAAGACACCTCGCGCAGGAATTTTTGCACACTGCCGTCAATACGCTTGTTGACGATCTCGGCTGACTGCACGGGCTTGCCGGCGGCCGTCGCGACCGCTGCATCCTCAGCCGCCTTGGCAGCGGCGACGGAACGTTCTCTGGCGACAAGTTCGGCCGGCACATCGGCGCTTGACAAGGCAACAGGCTTCATTGCTGCAACATGCATGGCAACATCCCTGGCAGCAACCTCACTGCCTGCATATTCGACCACCACGCCAATCCGGGTGCCGTGCAGATAGGACGCCAAGTTGTCACCCGTGGCAAACCGCTTGAAACGGCGAAAACTCATGTTCTCACCAATCTTGCCGATCAAGCCTTTGCGCACGTCTTCCAGGGTCGGACCAAAGCCGTCCTGTGTATAGGGCAAGGCCCCCAATGCGGCAAGATCCGCGGGATTGTTCTTCGCAATCAGCAAGGCACCGGCGTTGGCCAGTGCCAGGAAGCTGTCGTTCTTGGTAACGAAATCAGTTTCACAGTTCACCTCAAGCAGCGCTCCGACGGTGCCGTCGATGAAACTCGTGACGACGCCTTCGGCGGTAATTCTTCCAGCAGCCTTGCCGGCTTTGCTGCCGAGTTTCACACGCAGCAGTTCTTCAGCCTTTGCCATGTCACCTTGCGCCTCAGTCAGCGCACGTTTGCACTCCATCATGGGCGCGTCAGTCTTGCTACGCAGTTCAGCAACCATGCTCGCGGTAATTGCAGCCATTTTGATTCTCCGTACTCAATTCATAAAATTAAAAAACGACCAAAAAAAGGGGCACGAAAGCCCCCTTTATTGGGGATAGGGACGACTCAGACAGCAGTCTCATCCACTTCAACAAATTCATCGGCGGTCTCAGCAGCTATGGCCTTGACCACATCATCAACCATATTGGTCCGGCCTTCGATGATGGCGTCGGCAATGCCGCGCGCATACAGAACGACCGCTTTGGACGAGTCATCATTGCCAGGTATCACATAGTCAATGCCTTCAGGCGAGTGATTGGTGTCAACCACCGCAACCAGGGGAATGCCCAGTTTCTTGGCTTCTGCGATCGCAATCTTATGAAAGCCGACATCAATCACGAAAATGGCATCCGGCAAGACCGTCATATCCTGAATGCCGCCAATGTCTCTTTCGAGTTTGGCGAGTTCACGGGCAAACATCAACTGTTCTTTCTTGCTGAGACTATCAAGCCCGGCTTCTTGCTGGATCTTCATGTCCTTCAGACGCTTGATGGATGTTTTGACCGTCTTGAAATTGGTCAACATACCACCCAACCAGCGCTGATCAACGTAGGGAACACCAGCGCGCTTGGCTTCCTCAGCCACAGTTTCCCGCGCCTGCCGCTTGGTCCCGACCATCAGCACCGTTCCGCGTTTAGCGGAAATCTGGCGCACAAACTTGGCCGCTTCCTGGAACATCGGCAGCGATTTTTCCAGATTGATAATGTGGATCTTGTTGCGATGGCCAAAAATGAACGGGGCCATCTTGGGGTTCCAGAAACGCGTCTGGTGGCCAAAATGGACACCCGCTTCCAGCATTTCGCGCATGGTTACTGACATATTCAACTCCAAAGGTTAGGTCTAAAATCCAGTTTGTTTTGCAATCCTGAAGACGAAAGCGCCCTCAGTTGTCGCAACACCTTGAATAAACTGGTTTGCTGATTTGTTCGGCAAGCAGCCACTTTGGCCCCTCCGCAGAACCCAAGGACTATAGCACAGACCGACCGCTTTTCATGTTGCCAGACCTTCACACCTCCTTGCAGAAACAGCGCTTCAGCCAGATAGACCCCATTGCCGAAATGGAGCAGTCGATTGCCGCGGCGCAGTCCGAACGTTGCAAGCATGTGTTTCTCAGCACGGACTTTGACCAGGCGCGCGCCGTTGCGGCTGACCCCGGCTCGGCACGAAAGCCGTTAGCCGGGCTTGCGGTCTCAGTCAAGGACCTGTTTGACGTGGCAGGACAAACCACCAGCGCCGGGTCACTGGTTCTGCGCGACGCTTTGCCCGCGCTCAAGGACAGTACGGCGGTGGAGCGACTCCGCCAGGCGGGTGCAGCTTTCATAGGACGCACCAACATGGCCGAGTTTGCGTTCTCGGGAGTCGGCATCAACCCCCACTTTGGCACTCCACTCAACCCAGGCGCTAGCGACGTACCCCGCGTGCCTGGCGGATCATCTTCCGGCGCCGCTGTGTCGGTCGCAACCGGCGCTGCGTTCGTCGGTCTGGGATCCGATACTGGTGGCTCGATCCGGATTCCAGCCGCGCTCTGCGGTGTTGTCGGCTTCAAGAGTAGCGCCAGACTGGTTCCAGCCGACGGCGTATTGCCCCTGTCCACCACGCTGGATACGGTCGGCGCCCTCACCCGCTCCGTGCAAGACGCCATGCTGACCCACGAGATCCTGGCGCAGCGGCGTGTAGTGCGCAGTCCCGCGCCCCTGTCAGCCTATCGCCTGGGTATCGCCAATACCGTCATGCTGGACGGCCTGGACCGAACGGTCTCTCAGGCCTGGCACCGGACTCTGACGCTACTGCGCCGCGCCGGCGCCCGCATCGAGGATATCGCGCTGACGGAGATCAATGAACTGCAGCAGATTCAAGCCAGTGGCGGTTTTTCCGCTGCAGAGAGCTACACCTGGCACCACCAACTTCTGGCCAACCGGAAGGCATCCTACGATCCCCGAGTTGCCGCACGGATCGAACGGGGCGCCAGCATGAGCGCGCGTGACTACATTGAGTTGCTGCTCGCGCGTCGCAACTGGATTGACAGGATGGAGCATCGTCTGCAAGGTTTCGATGCGGTGTTATCGCCAACCGTTGCAGTGGTGGCACCACCGATATCGGATATAGCCCCTGGCGTTCAACGTGATGATGCGTTTTTTCGTACCAATGCCCTGTTACTGAGAAACACCAGTGTTATCAACATGCTCGATGGCTGCGCCATTTCTATCCCATGCCACGCCAGTGGCGAGTTACCGGTTGGCTTGATGGTTTGGGCTGGCGCCCTGCAAGACGACCAAGTGCTCAATATCGCGCTTGAAATTGAACACCTGCTTCTACGGCCCTGACTTCGGTGGCGTCGTATGTGGCAGGTTTGAACAGAGGAATTCATGAAGATTGCAGTCATTGGCGCCGGCATTATTGGCGTGACGACGGCCTACGAGTTGGCCTGCGACGGCCATCAGGTCTGCGTACTGGAGCGCCGGGGTGCTGCCGCCGAAGAAGCCAGTTTTGCCAACGCGGGCCTGGTCGCACCGGGATATGTCACGCCATGGGCGGCGCCCGGCATGCCGGGCAAGGTCTTGGGGCATTTGTTGAGTCGTTACGCACCGGTCAAGGTCAGCTTGCCGCTGTCCCGTCGCGATCTGATCTGGATGTGGAAGTTTTATCGTGCCTGCAAACTTGATACCTATCTGGCGCATCGCTCGCAACTTCAACGTCTGGCGTTCTACAGCCGGGAGCAGCTGCACGACATTACCTCTGCTCTGAAACTGGACTATGAACGCAGCGATGGCTACATGGTGTTGTTGCGCTCGGCGAGGGACAGCAAGATGGTGCAACCCGGTCTGCAGGTGCTGCGTGATGCTGGTGTGACCTTCAAGGAGATCAGCGCGGCCGACGCACGAAAAATTGAACCAGCGCTCAATCCGGACATGGTTTTCCATGGTGCCATACATTTGCCCGACGACGAGGTAGGAAACTGTCGGCAGTTCGCGCTGATGTTGAAGAATGAAGCACAGCGGCGTGGCGTCGAGTTTTCCTTCAACACCGACGTCACCAACCTCAGCAGCAACATGGGCGTGGCGGTCAACGTGGCTGGAGAAAACCTGCCTCGGTCCTTCGACGCAGTCGTGGTTTGCGCCGGCATAGACTCGGTCCGGTTGTTGAAGCCCCTGGGTTTAAACATTCCGTTGACGGCGGTCCACGGCTACTCGATCAGTGCAGCCATACGCGAGCCGATCAATTCCCCCATCAGCGCCGTCATGGACGAGCGCTACAAAGTCGCAATTTCGCGCCTTGGCAACCGGGTCAGAGTGGCCGGCAGCGCGGAGCTTGGCGGCTCGATCGACAGGAAGCGATCAAGTTCGCTGCAAACCCTGTACAAGGTTTTGCATGACTGGTTTCCTGGTGCAGCCAACCTCTCGAACGGCGTTCAGGAATGGAAGGGTGCACGACCGATGCTGCCCGATGGCCCCCCGATGGTGGGTGCCAGCAGCGTTGCTGGAGTCTGGCTCAATCTTGGACACGGCTCCAGCGGTTGGGCGTTGAGTTGCGGCTCAGCCAGGATCCTGTCCGACCTGATTGGCGGAAGGAAACCGGATTTGGATCCGACCGACTACGCAGCCCAACGACTACGCGCATAATCCTGCCAAAGTTCGCAGTCGCGCCCAGACAACCCCAACATTATTGCTTGACGTCGTTTTTTGAGATGCCCCGCTATTTTCATAATTTTCAGGACAGGCTATGAAGGTCAAATTCTGGGGCGTACGCGGTTCCATCGCTTCTCCCGGCCCGGCCACCGCATATTACGGTGGCAACACAACCTGCATCGAAGTACGCACCGACAGCAATGAACTGATCATCATCGACGCGGGTACCGGCATTTTTCCGCTGTCCCAAACCCTGCTCGGCGAAATGCCTCTGGCCGCCAACGTACTTATTTCTCATACACACTGGGACCATATTCAGGGTTTACCGTTTTTTGCGCCCAACTTTATTCCCGGCAACCTGATGCGCCTGCATGGCGCCTACGACCCGGTCGCCGGCAAAGGCGTCGAGCAGGTCATGTCGGTTCAGTTGCAGTACAGTTATTTCCCGGTTCGCGAAGCGGAGATGAAAGCACGTATTGAATATGTGACGCTCACCCCAGAAGAAAGTATTCGTATCGGTTCGGCCACCATCACGCCCTATTTGATGAACCACCCCGTCGTCAATTTTGGATATCGAATTGAAGCCAACGGAAAGTCGATTTTCTTTACCGGCGATCACGAACCCCCGCAAAATATTTACGAGCCAACTGACAAGGAATATGCCGAGTACCAGATTCTTGTTGACCAACGACACCATGCCATTCTTAACGCCATGCGCGGGGTCAATGTGCTGATTGCGGACTGTTCCTATACAGAACAGGAATATCCTGCCAAGAAGGGTTGGGGCCACGGCACTTTCAGCTCAAGCATTCAATATGCCTTGCATGCCGGGGCGCAGGTTCTGTATTGCACTCACCATGAACCCACTCGAAGTGACGCAGCGCTGGATGCCGTCTTTCAGAGGGTTCTGGCCGACCATCCTCCGCACCCGGGCGGGCCGGACTATCGACTGGCTCGGGAAGGGGAAAGTTACGAGTTTTGAGCCCTGTGCAAAAAGTTGACTTCCGCCAGCGCCACGCCTTGTACGGCGTTGAGGCAACGCGCCGCATGGAAGGCTTGGCGCAAACTGTCTTGCCACCTCACACACTGATGCAACGCGCTGGAATGGCGGTGGCCCAACTCGCCATGGCGATTGCCCCGCACAGCAGGCGCACCTGGATTGCCTGTGGCCCCGGCAACAATGGTGGTGACGGCCTGGAGGCGGCGCTTCACCTCACGCGCTGGGGCAAGTCGGTCCTTGTCACTTGGCTGGGTAAACCTGACACCGTGCCACCAGACACTGCGGCATCCTATGCGCGCGCCTGCGCAGCAGGTATCGATTTCACCGAAGGACCTCCATCCGACTTTGATTGTTGTATCGACGCCCTGTTGGGTGTTGGTGGCACCCGTGCTCCGCAAGGAACCATGGCGGACTGGATCGAACACATCAACCACAGTTCTGCAACCGTTCTGGCAGTAGACATTCCAACCGGACTGCTCGCAGATTCTGGCGCGGTGATGCAACACTGCGTCAAAGCCGATCACACACTGAGCCTGCTCACACTCAAGCCAGGACTGTTCACAGCCCATGGGCGAGACAGTTCGGGGACAGTGTGGCTCGACGACCTGGCCGTCTCGCAATGCAATATCACCGAAGAAGTTTTGGCTCCAGAGGCCTGGCTGGCCGGTGCACCGGTTGACACACCGCGGCTTCACGCATCACACAAAGGGAGCTTTGGTGACGTTGCCGTGATTGGGGGAGCACCCGGTATGACCGGCGCTGCCCTGCTGGCTGCGTCTGCGGCCCTTCGCACCGGCGCCGGACGGGTATTTGTGGGCCTGCTCCAGCGCAACGACCCTGCCTTCGACACGCAGCGGCCTGAGCTGATGTTCAGGGCTGTCGATTCCCTCGATTTCAGATTGATGACGGTCGTGGCAGGCTGCGGCGGCGGTGACGCCGTGCGCGAACCATTGGCAAGGATGCTGGCAAGCTCTGCTGCGCTCGTGATTGACGCGGATGCCATTAATTCGCTCGCCAGTGACACCCAATTACAGACTTTGTTGTGCCAGCGCGCTACTCGACAGTTGAGCACGGTACTTACCCCGCATCCCCTTGAAGCCGCCCGATTGATGGACAGCAGTGCGCAGCATGTGCAATCCAATCGACTGCAGGTCGCCGGGGAATTGTCACGGCGCTTTAACTGCACGGTCGTTCTCAAGGGCTCGGGCACGATCATCGCGTCACCTGGACAGACGCCTGTCATCAATCCCACGGGCAATGCCAGATTGGCCACTGCAGGCACCGGTGATGTCCTTGCCGGAATGATAGGCGCGCGGCTGGCGGCTCAACGGACCTCTTTCCTGGCTGCCTGCGACGCCGTCTATTGGCATGGCCTGTCTGCGGACCGCTGGTCCGCGCAAATCCCGTTGACAGCTGGAGCGCTTTCGAACTGCGCCTAGTCAATCTGTACTGGCAGTCTCCATCGCACCTTGGCAGACTGAAAGCGATGAGTTCAGCCTCGGCCGGCGAACGGCATCTTGGTCGCCATTACCGTGTGGAACAAGACGTTCGCTTCCAGCGGCAAGTTGGCCATGTAGAGCACTGATTGACCGACTATGTTGACATCCATCGTTGGTTCAACCGCTATCTCACCATTGGCCTGTTCAATGCCCACAGTCATCCGCTGAACCATTTCGGTAGCTGCATTGCCTATATCGATCTGACCGACGGCAATATCGTACTTGCGACCATCCAGAGAGGCGGTCTTGGTCAGGCCTTTGACCGCATGCTTGGTTGCCGTGTAGGCTATCGAGTTGGGGCGCGGTGTGGTTGCCGAAATAGAACCGTTGTTGATAATCCGCCCACCACGCGGGGCTTGCGACTTCATCACCCGAAAAGCCTGCTGCAGACAAAGAAACATTCCCGTCAGGTTGATATCCACGACGTACTTCCACTGCGCCAGCGTCAAGTCTTCCAGTGGGATGGCCGGTGCGCCAACCCCGGCGTTGTTGAACAAAACATCGACGCGGCCAAATTGCGCAACCGCCGTATCAAACAACGCCCTCACCGATTCAGGATCAGACACGTCGGTCGGCACGGCGAGGCCGTTTTCGCCCGCACCACCAAGCGTTAAAACTTCTGCCAGCGGTCCCGGACGTCGGCCAGCGAGCACGACCCGATACCCATCCTTGAGTAAAGCCAGCGCCGCAGCCCTGCCAATACCAGTGCCCGCACCCGTCACAATCGCGACTTTCGAACTTGAAATCATGTTCTTTCCTGAAAATGGATGCCCGGTCAGTTCAAGACCGGCGACGTGATTTATGGCCTTTTTCCTTGCTCTTGACACCAACGGACCGTGCACCTGTCTTGGCTATCCTCGCGCCTGATTTTGACACGCGCGCCAAAGGTTCAGATATCTTCCTCGTGGCTCGTTTGGCGACAGATCGCTCCTGTTCGTCGCTGCTGTCAACCGGACCGCGGTCCACACGCAGGGCCTCTTTGTCTTTCATCGCCCGCGCTACCAGACCCTCGCCTTCATGCACCAGGAGAAAATCAATCCGGCGACCATCGAGATCAACCCGACCCACCTGAACCTTGACCCGCGAACCGATCGCGTATCGTATGCCAGTGCGCTCACCACGCAACTCTTGTCGTGCTTCGTCAAACCGATAGTACTCACCACCCAGTTCGGTGATGTGCACCAGGCCTTCCACATACATGGCGTCCAGCGTGACAAATATGCCGAAGCTGGTCACCGAACTCACCACACCGGCGTACTCCTCGCCAAGGTGCTCACGCATGTACTTGCACTTGAGCCAAGCCTCTACATCCCGGCTGGCCTCATCGGCACGCCGCTCATTGGCACTGCAATGCAGGCCGGCTGCCAGCCAGCCCTGGGCTTCGTGACTGAGCTTTTTGGTTTTTTGTCCCGGCTCGGCAACACGGGAGGCCAGTCCTTTCTCAAGGCGCCGTGCCAGCTTCGCGTGGGCTTCGCCTGGAATCGGAAGTTCCGGCAGTTGGTACTTGGTCTTCGCCAAAATAGCTTTGATGACCCGGTGTACCAGCAAATCAGGATACCGTCGAATAGGGCTTGTGAAATGGGTGTAGGCGTCAAACGCCAAACCAAAATGCCCCTTGTTGACGGGCGTGTAGATCGCCTGCTGCATGGAGCGCAATAGCATGGAATGAATCTGTTGCGCGTCCGGCCTGTCCTTGGTCGCACCTGCTATCGCTTGAAATTCGCCCGGACTGGGGTCGTCGCTGATGCTTAGTGCGATGCCTGTCGCTTTCAGATAATTTCGAAGAAGTTCGATCTTTTCAGGTGTCGGACCTTCATGCACCCTGAACAGGCCAGCATGCTTGCTCTGACCAATATAGTCGGCACTGCAGACGTTAGCCGCCAGCATCGCCTCTTCAATCAGCTTGTGCGCATCGTTGCGTGTACGCGGCACGATCTTCTCAATGCGACCCGTCTCGTCACACACGATCTGCGTCTCAACGGTCTCAAAGTCGACCGCTCCGCGGCGCACGCGCGATTTGTGCAGTGCCTCATAGACACCGTGCAGATTGATCAGGTCCGTCACCCTGTCCTGATGTTTTACCGCCTCCAGGCCGCGCGTATTGGCCAGGATGGCTGCAACCTCGGTATAGGTAAAGCGTGCGTGACTCCAGATGACAGCCGGATAAAACTGGTATGCCGACACCTCGCCATCAGCACTCACCATCATGTCGCACACCATACACAGCCGTTCGACTTCCGGATTGAGTGAACACAGTCCATTGGACAACTTCTCAGGCAGCATCGGGATCACGCGGCGCGGGAAGTAGACACTGGTCGCGCGGTCATAGGCTTCAACATCAATGGCTGATCCGTTTTCCACGTAATGACTGACATCGGCAATCGCGACCAGCAAACGCCAGCCCTGCTCGGCAGACTTTCCTTTGCCGATTTTCACAGGCTCACAATAAACGGCATCGTCAAAATCACGCGCATCTTCGCCATCGATGGTGACAAGTGGCACGTCTGTCAGATCGACACGATGCAACTTGTCGCTCGCTCGGACCTTCTCAGGCAGTGTGCGGGCCAGCGCAATGCAGGCCGGAGAGAATTCATGCGGCACGCCATACTTGCGCACCGCTATTTCGATCTCCATACCCGGATCATCCACTTCGCCAAGCACTTCGGTCACACGCCCTACCGGCTGGCCATACAGGGACGGGGCTTCCGTCAGTTCAACGACAACCACTTGACCCGCCTTGCCGGCCCCGGTTGCAGCCTTCGGAATCAGTACGTCCTGACCGTAACGCTTGTCCTCCGGGACCATGATCCAGATACCGCTCTCGAGCAACAGCCGGCCAATGATCGAATCATTGGTCCGTTCGACGATTTCGAGCACACGCCCCTCAGGGCGTCCCTTGCGGTCACTGCGCACGATACGGACCCTGACGCGGTCCTTGTGCAACACGGCACGCATTTCGTTGGGCGGCAAATAGATATCGGACTCACCGTCATCACGGGAAACAAACCCGTGTCCATCACGATGACCCTGAACTGTTCCTTCAACTTCGTCCAGCAGGCCGCTGGTTTGGCTGGTATTTTTGATACAATCACTCACTTTCCTGAGATGCCCAGGTGGCGGAATTGGTAGACGCACTAGTTTCAGGTACTAGCGAGTAACTTCGTGGGGGTTCGAGTCCCTTCCTGGGCACCAATATAATTGAAATCCGGTAGACTTTGACAAGCTTTCCGGGATGTTTTTTGCTTACAAGCCGCTTGACTAAAAGCGGCTTTTTTGTGTCCTGAATCCGGCTGAAACAGCAGTGTTTCAAAAGGGCTGCGCCACAAGGTCATGACCTTCGGTTCCAACCACCCTGGCCCGGGTAAATTCACCCACCTTCAAAGTTTTGCTTATTTTCTCTGGTGGCAGCAACTTCACCACACCATCAATCTCCGGGGCGTCAGCGTAGCTCCGTCCGAAACCACCCTTCTTGCCAAGGCCTGGCGCCGCATCTACCAGGACTTGCATCGTAGAACCAAGGCGTTGCCTCAGTTTGGCCACTGACACAGCCTCGGCGACGGCCATGAAACGAGCACGCCGCTCCTCCCTGACTTCAGGCGGCAGCATGCCTCGGAGATCGTTGGCCGCTGCGCCTTGCACGGGACTATAGGCAAAACAGCCGGCACGATCAATTTTTGCCTCCTGCATAAAATCCAGCAAGTGGGAAAATTCGGCCTCGGTCTCGCCCGGAAAGCCAGCGATAAAAGTACTGCGAACCACGATTGGCGGGCAGACCTCGCGCCAGCGCTGGATGCGTTCAAGGTTTCTTTCGCCACTGGCGGGTCGCTTCATGCGCTTTAGTACATCCGGGTGACTGTGCTGAAAGGGAACATCCAGATAGGGCAACACCTTGCCCTCGGCCATCAGCGGTATCAGATCATCAACACTTGGATACGGGTAGACGTAGTGCAAACGTACCCAGGCAGAAAATGGCTCGGCGATCTCGGCCAGAGCTTGCACCAGTTCCAGCAATCGCGTCTTGATCGGCCTGCCCTCATGGAAGCCGGTTCGGTATTGAACATCGACCCCATAGGCGGAGGTATCCTGACTGATCACCAGCAACTCCTTGACACCGCCCTCAAACAAGGCGCGTGCCTCCCGCAGCACATCGCCAATCGGTCGCGATACGAGATCACCCCTCATTGACGGAATGATGCAAAAAGTGCAGCGGTGGTTGCACCCTTCGCTGATCTTGATATAAGCATAGTGGCTGGGTGTGAGTTTCACCCCCGCAACACCAAACGAGTTTGGAACCAGATCCAGAAATGGACGATGCGGTCGAGGCAAATGTGTATGCACGGCATCCATCACCTCCCGTGTCGCCTGCGGTCCGGTCACCGCCAGCACCCTGGGGTGCAACTGTCGCACCCAATTGGCTCCATCCGCCAGTGTTTTGGCACCGAGGCAACCCGTCACGATAACTTTGCCGTTGTCAGCCAAGGCATCACCAATCGTGTCCAGGCTCTCCTTGACCGCGTCATCGATAAAGCCACAGGTGTTCACAATGACAAGATCAGCTCCTTGAAATGTCTTGCAGGTCTGGTAACCCTCTGCGGTCAGTTGCGTGAGAATCAGTTCCGAGTCCGTCAGTGCCTTGGCACAACCCAGGCTGACGAAGCCAACCCTCGCTGTGTGATCGCTGTTGTCGATAACTACATCCATTAACTCAATTTCCCTGCGTTCATTGCCGGATCAGCGCTTGATCCCGAAGGCACCCAGCATTTGGCCGGTCTGTTTCTGCACTTGATCCTGCATCTGCTGCAACAAGCTTCTAGATTGCTCCAAACTGCCTCCCATGATTCCCTGTAGTGCAGGAGACTCCGCAGCCAGGAACTGTGTCCACATTTCAGGACTCAATCCTTTGGCTTGCTCAGAGAACTTCGCCTGCACCTCCATCAAAGTCTGAATGTTTTTCTCCAGATAGCCGCCCATAAAACCCTGCATCGCATTTCCGTAAAAGCGGATCACACTGGCCAGCACCGGAGCCGTAAACATTGGAGAGCCATTGGATTCTTCCTCAAGAATAATCTGAAGCAATATGCTGCGCGTCAAATCCTCTCCGGTCTTGACATCGCGCACAGCGAAGGGCTCGTTGCCCATCACCAAGCGCTTGACTTCCGCCAAAGTGATGTAACTTGAAGTGGCAGTGTCATACAGCCTGCGATTGGGATACTTTTTGATGACACGCTGCGTGACTTTTGCGTCGGGGGCTTTTTTGCTTTGCATGGGAACTCCAGTGGCCTGGATTGAGGCCATCAAAAATGTATTGCGCTGCAGCACATTTTAGGGAACACCCCAGCGCAGGGTCCCAAGGTTTACCCTGAGATTGCGTGAAAAACGGAATTTGGTAGGCGCGATTGGACTCGAACCAACGACCCCCACCATGTCAAGGTGGTGCTCTAACCAGCTGAGCTACGCGCCTAAGGATTGCCCGAGAGGTGCGAGTATAGCAGCAAGCGCAAAACCACTTTTGGTCCACCACATCAGCCCTTCACAAATTCCGGATGAGTGATAATTGACGTTTACGTTAACGTCAATTGTTTTTGGAGATCACTATGGACATTGCAGGCAAGGTATTCATCGTTACGGGCGGCGCATCGGGTTTGGGCGAAGGCACCGCCCGTCTGCTCGCGAGCAAGGGCGGCCAGGTGCTCATTGCCGATATGCAAGTCGAAAAAGGCGAAGCTGTGGCACGGGAAATTGGTGGTGCTTTCGTCAAATGTGATGTAAGCCAGGAAAGTGATGGGCAAGCTGTCGTGGCCAAGGCCGTGTCCATGGGCAAATTGATGGGTCTGGTCAACTGCGCCGGCATCGCCCCAGCTGAGAAGACAGTCGGCAAGAACGGCGCGCACAATCTTGGCGTATTCAGCAAATGCATTACCGTCAATTTGATAGGCAGCTTCAATATGATTCGCCTCGCAGCTGACGCCATGTGCAAGAACGCTCCAGAGTCGACTGGCGAGCGAGGCGTGATGATTTCCACCGCGTCGGTGGCTGCTTATGACGGTCAGATTGGCCAGGCAGCTTACAGCGCCTCCAAGGGTGGCATTGTCGGCATGACACTTCCGATCGCTCGCGACCTGGCTCGCAACGGAATTCGCAACATGACCATTGCCCCAGGTATCTTCGGCACCCCCATGATGTTCGGCATGCCCAAGGAAGTGCAGGATTCACTGGCCGCCAGCGTGCCCTTCCCATCGCGCCTGGGCACGCCACTGGACTATGCGAAGTTGGCCGTGCATATATTTGAAAATGACATGCTCAACGGAGAAGTGATCCGACTGGACGGAGCCATTCGCCTGGCACCGCGCTAGGGCCTGCGCGAACACAGCCGTCACCCAACCGATGACGCGCAAGGCGTCGGTCGGCGTGCGACTGCGCCACAATAGGAACTGTGAGCATTCCCCAAACCTTCATTCAAGAACTGATAGCGCGCGCCGACGTGGTCGAAATCGTCGGGCGCTATGTGCAGCTCAAGAAGGGTGGCGCCAACTTCAGCGGTCTGTGCCCATTTCACAGCGAGAAATCACCCTCTTTTTCAGTCAGTCCGACCAAGCAGTTCTACCATTGCTTCGGTTGCGGCAAGAACGGAAATGCCATCAGTTTCCTGATGGATCATGCGGGGATGACTTTTGTCGAAGCCGTCAAGGATCTGGCCCAAAAATATGGCTTGCAGGTACCAGAAGAAGATGCCAGCCCTCAGGACCGTGCCCGGGCGGCTGAACAGCGACAGAAGCAGGTCACTCTGAACGACGTGCTTGAGAAGGCCGCGCAGGCCTATCGCAAGCATCTGAAGGACTCCGACAGAGCGGTGGACTATTTCAAAAGGCGCGGTTTGTCGGGCGCCGTTGCGCGGCAGTTCGGTCTGGGCTACGCGCCGGAAGGCTGGCGCAGTCTGGCCAGTGTCTTCCCGAACTATGACGATCCCTTGCTGGTCGAAAGCGGATTGGTCATACTGAACGATGAAACCGGCACAGCCGAGAAACGCTACGACCGTTTTCGGGATCGGGTCATGTTTCCAATCCGAAACGTGAAGGGCGAATGCATTGGTTTTGGTGGCCGCGTCCTGGGCGATGAGAAGCCCAAATACCTCAATTCACCTGAAACGCCCGTTTTCAGCAAGGGCCGGGAACTGTATGGCCTGTTTGAAGCCAGAAATGCCTTGCGCGACCATGGATATGTATTGGTGACCGAAGGTTACATGGACGTGGTTGCGCTGGCCCAACTCGGCTTTCCCAATACCGTGGCGACGCTGGGAACCGCCTGCACAACCGAGCACCTGCAAAAATTGTTTCGATTTACGGACGCTGTCATATTCAGCTTCGATGGCGATGATGCAGGGCGACGGGCGGCGCGAAAAGCGCTCGATGGTGCACTTGCCTTTGCCAGCGACGTGCGCAGCGTCAAGTTTCTGTTTCTGCCGTCCGAGCACGACCCTGACAGCTTCATCCGTGAGTTTGGCAAGGAGGCGTTCGCACGTTTCATCAGCGAGGCGGTGCCTTTGAGCAGATTCCTGATCGATACCGCACGTGAAGGCTGCGAGCTAAGTACTGCAGAGGGTCGCGCCCACCTGGCCAGCCGTGCCCGCCCCCTGTGGACACCCTTGCCCGATGGCGCCCTCAAGAGGCAGCTTTTGGTCGAAATTGCCGACCACGTACAACTGGCCAGCGCCGAACTGATTGACTTGTGGACCTCCGTTAACGATGCAAATCAGCACGTCAATTCAAGACGCCACCCGGGCGGCAAGCCTTTCAGCAGCAGCGATTTGCGGGATCTGTCGAAAGGTGCATCGCGGCGCCCCCGATTGACGGGACGAGCGTTGCCAATCAGCCGTGCCGACCACGCCACCCGATTGCTGCTGGGACACATGGCAGCGCTGGACTTGTTGTCGGCTGAGGACCACTCGATGCTGTGCGACTTACCCGAACCCCACGGCGCGCTGTTTGTCTGGCTGGAGGGTCAATTGCATGAGCATGGAGCGCAGCCGTGGGTGGCATTGCGCGAGGGATTGCGGGGACACGCGCAAGAGCAGATGGCGGTCCACCTGATGACAGATTACGAGCTTGGGCCAGCCGAAGAAGCGGATGCAACGCTTGCCGAATTGCGCAACCTTCTGAATCGAATGCTGGTTGAACGCCTGAAAGTTCAGGAAACCCAGGCCATCCAGGACGCCAAGGTTGACCCATCCGCCCTGCTTCGCTACCGCGAATTACAGGCGCGCCGACGTCAGTTGGAAGCAAGCTTGTCCGTAGCGCCAGATCAAGTGGACCCGTCATTGACCTGATGGTATAATCCAACCCTCGATTCTCGGCAAGAGCGACAGCAGCACCTCCGACCCGGCCAACCGCTGACATGATTCACAACTGGCTAATTTTCGCAAGGACTGCACACCAAATGTTCGCCCGCACATCTTGCCTTCAGAAACAATTTTTTCGCCACTCAGACAACGCTCCAAACGTAGTGCGTTGATTGGGTTTGTTGAATGTGTCTGTTGTCTAAATTCTGAGGTTTTTCATGCCTGCTCAAAACTCCAAGAAGCCCGTCCAATCCAGCACACGGCCTGGCGCCAAAGTCAAACCCAAGAGCGTCGCCAAATCCGCTCCCGCCAAAACCTTGACAAAAGCGACTACCAAACAAGCCCCAAAGATGTCTGAATCAAAAGTCAAGGTGGCACACGCGTCCAAGCCCTCTACCAAGACTGTCGCCACCGAAGTAAAAAAGGCTGCTGCTCCGGCACCAACCGGCGAGCTGGTTCTGAAGAAGAAGCCAGGTCGGCCGCCGAAAGCCCCCTTGGCTCAGATCGGCGCAACCGGTACGACCGGCGCCAAACGCGGCCGCAAGCCCAAGCTGGCGACAACGACCAGCGCAGCAGACAGCCAGGACATGGCCGATATCGAAGCCGACCTGGTGGGAGAGCCGATCACGACCGGCGAGAAGGTCAAACCCCTTCGCATGAAGATCAGCAAAGCCAAAGAGCGCGCGCTGATGAAAGAGTTTGGCCTTGATGAAACGGTGCTGTCAGAGGAGGATATCGCCAAGCGTCGTCTGCGTCTGAAGGCCCTGATCAAGCTGGGAAAGACCCGCGGCTACCTGACCCATGGAGAAATTTCAGATCACCTGCCAGACAAGTTGGTCGATGCAGAAACGCTCGAAGTCGTGATCTCCATGCTAAACGACATGGGCGTGGCCGTGTATGAACAGACACCCGACGCAGAGACACTGTTGCTCAACAACAATGGTCCGACGGCCGCCACTGAAGAAGAAGCTGAGGAAGAGGCCGAGGCTGCGCTCTCCACTGTAGACAGCGAGTTCGGCCGCACCACCGACCCGGTGCGCATGTACATGCGCGAAATGGGGACCGTGGAACTGTTGACACGCGAGGGCGAGATAGAAATTGCCAAGCGTATTGAAGGTGGACTGATGGCCATGATGGAGGCGATCTCTGCATCTCCCGCCACCATTGCCGAAATTCTGCGTCTGGGCGAAGAGATTCGTGAAGGCAAAGTCGTCATCACCACCGTTGTGGACGGCTTTTCCAACCCCAACGAGGCCGACGACTATGTGGCCGAAGAGGATTTCGACGAATTCGACGCCGCTGACGATGACGACGGCAAGGGTGGCTCGAAGGCGTTGACAAAAAAACTCGAAGAACTCAAGCGTGAGGCACTGAGCCGGTTTGACAAGTTGCGGGACCTGTTCGAGAAGATTCACAAGATCTATGACCGGGAAGGCTACGGCTCACCAAGCTATATCAAGACACAGAAGCTATTGAGCGAAGAGCTCATGTCAATTCGCTTTACCGCCAAGGCGATTGAGAAATTGTGCGACATGGTGCGTGCTCAAGTCGACGACATCCGCAAGAAGGAGCGGGAATTGCGTCGCATCATCGTTGATAAATGCGGGTACCCCCAAGAACACTTTATCGCCAATTTCAGTGGTCGCGACAAGCATGGCAACCGGGTGGCAAGCCAACTGCTTAACCTCAAATGGATTGAAAAGCAAACCACGCTGGGCAAGCCCTGGAGCGCCATCATGGGGCGCAACATCCCGCCCGTTCAGGACCTGCAACAAAAATTGACCGACTTGCAAGCCCGTGTGGTGGTGCCGCTGGATCAACTCAAGGACATCAACAAACGCATGAATGAGGGCGAGTCGTCCTCACGCGCTGCCAAGAAGGAAATGATCGAAGCCAACTTGCGCCTGGTCATTTCGATTGCCAAGAAATACACCAATCGCGGTTTGCAATTTCTGGACCTGATCCAGGAAGGCAATATCGGCCTGATGAAGGCAGTGGACAAATTCGAATACCGCCGTGGTTACAAGTTCTCCACCTATGCCACTTGGTGGATTCGCCAAGCCATCACGCGCTCGATCGCAGACCAGGCCCGTACCATCCGCATTCCTGTGCACATGATCGAAACCATCAACAAGATGAACCGTATCAGCCGCCAGCATCTGCAGGAGTTTGGTTTTGAGCCCGACGCAAGTGTGCTGGCGGAACGGATGGAGATCCCGGAAGATAAGATCCGCAAGATCATGAAGATCGCCAAGGAACCCATCTCGATGGAGACGCCAATCGGCGACGACGACGATTCGCACCTGGGCGACTTCATTGAAGACAGCGCCAACACGGCGCCAATGGAGGCTGCCATGCAGGCGGGTCTGCGCGATGTCGTGAAAGACATTCTGGACAGCCTGACGCCGCGCGAAGCCAAAGTGCTGCGCATGCGTTTTGGCATTGAAATGACGAGCGACCACACACTGGAAGAAGTAGGCAAGCAATTTGACGTCACGCGCGAGCGCATCCGCCAGATTGAAGCCAAGGCGTTGCGCAAGCTCAAACACCCATCGCGATCCGACAAATTGCGCAGCTTTACTGACAATCTGTAGGCATTGCCGGCCCGCCCTGCCCTATGTGAATGGGGTTGCGCGCCCTAGTCCAGCAGCGTGGCGTAAACCAGGTTTCTAAACAGCCTGCGGTAGTACTCGCGCTGATTGGGCGCCTGTAACATCAGGCAGGCAAATAGATCTTCCGCCGGGTCAACAAAGAAAGTGGTCCCGGCCATCCCGCCCCAATAGTAGGCACCGACAGACCCAGGCTCTGTAGCCAAGCCTGTTTCCTTGCGAACCGCAAAGCCCAGACCGAAGCCGTAGCCTAGGGGAAGCAATTCGCGCGAAGCACCACTGTTTACTGGAATGGATCCAAGATGATCTGATGTCATGTAGGCCACGGTTCGCGATCCGAGCAAACGCACACCATCGAGTTCACCCCGATTCAACATGAACTGCAGGAAGCGGGCGTAATCCAGCGCGGTTGATGCCAGACCCCCTCCACCCGACTCCATAGAGGGCTCCTCACGCAAGTCAACCAAGCGCATCTGCATGGCACCGTCGGGATCACGCGCGAAAGGTTCGGCAATCCGGTATTGATGCTGCTGCGGCACAGAAAACCAGGTCTCCTCCATGCCCAGGGGAGCGAAGATGTTTTCTCGCAAGTAAGCACCGAGCGTGGTCCCGCTGATCACCTCAACCAGGCGACCCAAGACATCGGTCGAGCGCCCATATTCCCATGCCGTACCAGGCTCAAACATCAGTGGCAAAGCAGCGAGTTGCAGGGAGAACTCGGCGTTGCTTCGGTCGCGCGAGCCGATTCGGTTCTGCGCATACTGCCGCTGTACCGAACTGTTGCCCATGAATTCGTAGGTCAGGCCGGCGGTGTGCCGCAACAAGTCCTGAACTGTCGCCATCTGCCGTACTTCCTGCAAGTGGAGTACTCCCTCCGCCTGACGCGCGACTTTTTGATTGGCGTACTCTGGCAGGTACCGGGCGACCGGATCGCTCAGCAACAGCTTGCCCTGCTCCATCAGCATCATGGCGGCCACTGAAACCACAGGCTTTGTCATCGAGTAAATGCGAAAGATCGCATCCCGCGCCATTGGCGCACCAGTCGCCGGGTCCATCACACCCAGGCTTTCAAACAATGCCACTTTTCCGTGACGTGCGATCAGCACCACGGCGCCGGGTAGGCGCTGACGGTCCACCTCCGCCTGCAGAGCGTCAACCAAGCGTCGAATGCGTTGTGGACAAATCCCAATACTGTCAGGCGGCACCACGCCAAAATTGTCCTCCTGAAATCGGCGGCGATCCATAATACATTCCAATAAAAAGACACAAAAGGCGAATTGTGCTCCCGAAAATTCAGGAATCGGAAAGGCCAGCTGAAAGAATATCTAGTACCCAGAGGCTTGCGACAAAGTGGTTCAATATGCCTTCAAACATATGAAAATATCTGCCACTTCAAAGACCGTGCTCGCAAATAGGGCACTGTCTCTGTATGTCATGGCGACCATGGGTTTGACCGTGCCTGCGACATCTGAGTTTTACAGTTGCCTGTCATCGACTCGCTGCGCGATGACCGAATTTCTTTTTAGCCCTTACCTTGACGTCAATATTCCATTGCCGTCCCTGCCGCCGACCACAAAGTCGTCGTCATCCACCTTCTACATGAACTGGATTGAACCACCAACGAGGCCTGTTCCCGAAGGTATCAAGGCGTTAACGCTCGCATTCGCGACCGGCGAATGCGGCAACGAGCATTGGAACGGGGTTGCTGGGCAGGCAATCGCTGACTCGAGCATCAAGTCATTTCAGCGCAATGGCATCGACTACGTTATTTCAACGGGCGGCACGGCGGGCATCTTTACCTGCAGCAGCGAGCAAGGCATGGAGAAGTTCATTGCTCGCTATGGATCCCGCCATTTGCTGGGAGTTGACTTCGATATCGAATCCGGTCAATCTGAAATGGACATCAAGAACCTGCTTACCCAGGCGCAGCACGCAACCCGACTGCACCCCCACCTACGCCTAAGTTTCACCCTGGCAACACAGGCATCGGCGGTGGATGGCAGGGCCACCTTGAACACGCTCGGCAAACAGGTGATGAAAGCAATTTCCGAGGTTGGCCTCAAGAACTACTTTATCAATCTGATGGTCATGAACTACGGTGAAGCCAAGCCTGGCAATTGTGTTGTCGAATTCAGCAGGTGCAATATGGCAGCATCCGCTATTCTGGTGGCCGAGAATTTCAGCCGTGAATTCAGTGTGCCCTTGCGGCGCATTGAGCTAACCCCGATGATTGGCGTCAATGATGTGATAGACAACATCTTTTCTTTGAACGACGCGCGCACGCTTGGGCGATTTGTCGCGACAAACGGACTTGGAGGTCTCCACTATTGGTCCCTCAATCGAGACCAACCCTGCCTTTCGGGCTTGACGGCAGTGTCTCCCACCTGCAGTAGTCTCGCCGGAACGAACGGACTAGAGTTTGGCTTGATATTCGCCAACAATTTCCGATGACAGGGGGCAACTGCCACGAGGCCTGATTGGCATGATGCTGCACTCCCGGGAACGACATCAACTTGCAATTCTTGGCACAATACGTGCATGATCTCAGCTTGCATAGTCGCCAAGGATGCACATACCGCTGAAGCTTTTGCCTTTGCTGCAAGAGTAAACCCCGATGCGTGCGCCTTACGGTGGCTGTTAAAGTGGGCGTCTGGGATAACTCTCGGCGCGTGTTTGTGCGCAAATTTTGTTGATTCAACTTTTTATCTGGAGTAACGTAAATGCATCTGAACAATCTTAAGACCATCGTCGCCGTCGTGGCCGCCATGGGTGCCATGGCAGCGACCCCGGCGCAGGCAGGCAAAACGCTTGATGGAATCAAGGCGCGTGGCCAGGTGATATGTGGCGTACATACTGGTTTGGCTGGTTTCAGTGCCGCAGACTCTGGTGGAAAATGGGCCGGCATTGACGTTGATGTGTGCCGCGCGGTGGCTGCGGCCACTTTGGGCGACAGCGAAAAGGTGAAGTATGTTCCGCTGGTTGCCCAGGCCCGCTTTACCGCGCTGCAGTCGGGGGAAATTGACGTTCTCTCGCGCAACACGACGTTCACGCTAACTCGTGACGCGTCTCTGGGTTTGAGCCAGACCGCCGTTACCTACTATGACGGCCAGGGTTTCATGGTGCCAGTCAAGAGCAAGATCAAGAATGCCAAACAACTCAAGGGCCAAACCATTTGCGTTCAGTCCGGCACAACGACAGAGAAGAACCTGACCGATTTTTCCAAGGCCAACGGATTGAATGTCAAACCTGTTGTTTTTGAAAAACTTGACGCAGTAGAAGGCGCCTACTTCTCCGGCCGCTGTGTGGCGTACACGACGGACGCTTCCGGCCTGGCTTCGGTGCGGAACAAGTCGGCCAAAAATCCGGCTGACCACCTGATCTTGCCGGAATTGATTTCGAAGGAGCCGCTCGGGCCGCTGGTGCGTCGTGGTGACGACGAGTGGGCAGCCATCGTTAAATGGGTGATCTATGGTCTGCTCGAAGCTGAGGAATACGGCGTGACATCCGCCAACGTCGATGAGCTCAAAGCCAACAGCAAGGATCCGGTAATAGGTCGCATCCTGGGAACGACAGAAGACACCGGGAAACTGCTGGGCCTGGACAAGGAATGGATGGCACGTGCGGTCAAGGCAACCGGCAACTACGGCGAAATCTTCGAGCGCAATGTCGGCCCCAAGTCCGCACTGCAATTGCCCCGTGGCTTGAACAACCAGTGGAACAAGGGTGGCATCCAGTACGCCCCGCCGATCCGTTAAGCTGCACCTGAACAGGGTGCGGGCCATGCCAGTACCCTGTTCACTATTCAAGGGCAGATGCATCTTGCGCTGCCCTTTTCCATTTAATAAGTATCGCAACCTAAATCAAGAGACCCCATGACAGCGACTTCTCACTCACCGCCAAAAAAGCCCTGGTCGTGGCGGAGCCAGGCGTTTCGTGCCCTGGTTTACCAGATCGTCGCAGTCGCCGTCATTGGCATCATGGTCCTTTACCTCGCGAACAACACCGCCACCAATATGCGGGCACGCGGTATTCAGAGTGGTTTTGATTTTTTAACCGGTTCGGCCGGCTTTGACATAGGCGAGAGCCTGTTCGCCTTTGATTCCGGCGAACCCTACTGGCGCGCCTACCTGGTCGGCATGGTCAACACGCTACGAGTTGCTGTCGTTGGCATCGTTTTCACGACCATTCTGGGGACACTGATAGGTGTCGGACGATTTTCACGAAATGCCTTGGTCCGTGGCCTGTGCGTTGCGTACGTCGAATTCTTCCGCAATATTCCGGTCCTGCTGCAGTTGCTCATGTGGTACCTGATGTTTACCGAAGTTCTTCCGGCCGCCAACCAACCGTGGATCGTAGGACCCGTATTTCTCAGCAAGGGCGGACTCAATTTTCCGATTCCGGTATGGGCTGACGGTCATGTATGGGCTGCCATTGGCATGATGACCGGTCTGATCGCAGCCTGGGCCTACCGCCGCTATGCGCGACGCAGATTTGAACAGACGGGGCAGCCCCAGAGCATGTTCCTGATACCGCTCGCGATTGTCCTGGCATTCGGCATGATGGGCTGGCTCCTAGGCGGCGCACCGACCGCAATGGACAAACCCATGCAAGGCGAATTTGCGGTTGAACATGGCGGATCACTGACGCCTGAGTTCCTGTCGATGCTGTTGGGGCTGACCATCTATACGGCAGCCTTTGTTGCAGAAGTGGTTCGAAGCGGCATCCAGTCAGTTGCCGCGGGTCAGGCCGAGGCGGCCAGCGCCCTTGGATTGACCCGTGGCCAGACGATGCGACTGGTGATGCTGCCGCAGGCCTTGCGCGTCATCATTCCTCCGATGACCAATCAATTTTTGAACCTGACCAAGAACTCGTCTTTGGCAGTGGCTATAGGCTACCCGGATGTGGTTTCTATTGCCAACACGGCAATCAACCAGACGGGCCGTGCTGTAGAGTGCATCGCCATCATCATGCTGGTTTACCTGAGCACCTCCCTGTTCACTTCCTTACTCATGAACTGGTACAACGCACGTGCCGCCATCAAAGAACGCTAAGGACAGACCATGAGTGTGCAAACGTTTCAATCCGTCGGCGCCCGCCCTGCCCCCATCTCGACCGAGGGATGGATCGCCTGGTGCCGGATCAATCTGTTCAACGACTGGAAGACCGGGCTAGGCACGCTTGCCATCGGTGCGGTCCTGCTGGCCCTGTTGCCGCCTCTTTTTCGATGGGCCCTTTTGGATTCAGTCTGGGTAGCGGACTATACGGTCTGCCACGAAGCCAGTGGCGCCTGCTGGGGCGTCGTTCGTGAAAAATTCCGGTTTATCATTTTCGGTCGTTACCCTTTTACGGAGCATTGGCGTGCCCTGGTCTGCACCGTGATCCTGCTGTCGTTGATCATTGCCAGTTGCATGCGCGCCTGCTGGAAGCCCTGGCTGGCGGCGGTCTGGGTGGTCGGTCTGTCGTTCTACTTTGTGCTGATGCGCGGTGGCGTGTTGGGCTTGTCCAAGGTAGACACCGATATGTGGAGCGGTCTGCCGCTGACGATTTTGCTGGCGTCCCTGAGCATGACGATGGCCTTCCCGCTTGCCCTGTTCATTGCCTTGGGTCGCCGTTCCGGCATGCCAGCCATTCGCAGCTTGTGCACCATTTATGTCGAACTCATTCGTGGCGTGCCGCTGATCTCGGTCCTGTTCATGGCTTCCTTCATGTTTCCCCTCTTGATGCCCCAGGGATTCTCGATTGACGTCCTGGTGCGTGTGCTGGCGGGCATCACTCTGTTTGCTGCAGCTTACATGGCAGAAGTCATCCGCGGCGGCTTGCAGGCGATCCCGAAAGGTCAGATCGAGGCGGCCGCCACATTGGGTCTGTCGTACTGGCAGACACAACGTAAGATTGTTCTGCCGCAGGCCCTGGCGATGGTGGTACCTGGGATCATGAACAACTTCATTTCGACTTTCAAGGACACGTCGCTGGTGGCCATTGTGAGTTTGTATGAACTGACCGGCGCCATGGGCATGGCCATGAATTCCGACGCCAACTGGCGCCCGTTCCGGATCGAGGGCTATCTTTTCATCGCGATGATCTATTTCATCTTCTGTTTTTCCATGTCGCGCTACAGCCTGTGGATCGAGAAGCAGGTCAACCGCGGCACGCAGCGCTGAAGCAGCGCGGTCCAAAAAGAACCGAATCAACGAGGCCTAATTCAAGAGTTCATCATGTCAGAACCCATTATCAAATTCGAAAAACTGAACAAGTGGTACGGCAACAATTTCCACGTATTGCGCGACATTGATTTGAGCGTGGCGCAGGGTGAACGTATCGTCATCTGCGGACCATCGGGTTCCGGCAAATCAACACTGATTCGCTGCATCAACCGACTTGAAGAACACCAGGAGGGCCACCTTTTTGTCGATGGCGCTGAAGTGACCGACGATGTCAAGGTGATTGATGACATCCGAAAGAAGGTCGGCATGGTCTTTCAGCAATTCAATCTGTTCCCGCACCTGACGGTTCTTGAGAACCTGACCCTGTCACCCATGTGGGTCGGCAAGATGCCGAAAAAGGACGCCGAGGAAAAAGCAATGATCCAGTTGCAGCGTGTGCGCATCGCAGAGCAAGCCAACAAGTACCCGCTGCAACTCTCCGGCGGGCAGCAACAGCGTGTGGCCATCGCACGGGCACTTTGCCTGACACCCAAGATCATGCTGTTTGACGAGCCAACTTCGGCGCTGGATCCCGAAATGATCAAGGAAGTACTTGACGTGATGGTTGAAATGGCGAGCCAGGGCATCACCATGCTTTGCGTTACTCATGAAATGGGTTTCGCCAAGGCTGTGGCCGACCGTGTGATCTTTATGGACCAGGGTCAGATCGTCGAGCAAAACAACCCCAACGACTTTTTCAACAACCCGCAGAACGAACGCAGCAAAGACTTCTTGTCCAAGATTCTGGGCCATTGACGCAAGTGCCTGACATGAGGACCGCAAACAGTCCGCCAGGCTCCATCACGGACGTGGCGGGCCTGACAGTTGGTCACTTCACCGACACACGTCGCCCGACCGGCTGTACCGTGATCATCACGCCAGAGGGCTCTGTGGCCGGCGTTGATGTGCGTGGCGCAGCGCCGGGCACGCGGGAGACGGACCTGCTGCACCCTTCCAACCTGGTAGACCGTGTACACGCCATCGTTCTGGCCGGCGGCAGTGCCTGGGGGCTGGATGCGGCCAGTGGTGTCATGCAGTGGCTGGAGGAGCAGCAGATTGGCCTGCCCGTCGGGTTCGGTCTCGTACCGATCGTGCCGGCAGCGGTTCTGTTTGATTTGCCCGTCGGCAACGCCAGGATCCGACCTGATGCCCAAGCCGGCTATGCGGCCTGCGTTGCAGCCAGTCACCAACGACCGTTGGAGGGGAATTGCGGCGCCGGGGCTGGCGCCCTGGTAGGCAAGATTTTCGGTTTGAGACGCGCCATGAAGGGTGGTATCGGCAGTGCATCAATGACGGTAAACGGTATTACCGTTGGGGCCATCATTGCCTGTAACGCCTTGGGCGACATCATCAACCCCGCCACCGGGCTGCTGCTGGCCGGCGCCAGAACCGCTGACGGCGCCGCTATGGTCGATAGCCGCGCTGCCCTCGTTGCTGGCGACTCACCGAAGCCCGTGATGGCCGGGACCAATACAACCATTGGCGTCATTGCGACCGATGCGGTATTGACCAAGGCCCAGGCACACCGTCTGGCGATGGTGGCGCATGATGGACTGGCCCGCAGCATCAACCCGGTCCATACCCTCTCCGATGGCGATACCTTGTTTGCGCTGGGAACCGGTAAAGCCGGCAAGCCAGCCGACATGATGCTGCTCAGTACGCTGGCCGCTGAAGTGACGGCCATGGCCGTTGTGCGCGCCATCATGGCAGCGCGCAGCCTCAGCTGCGATGGTCTGCACTGGCCGTCAGCCGCAGATCTGGCGCTGCGGTCTACTTCAGCGCCTTGAACCTCATACGCTTGGGTTTGGCTCCTTCTTCGCCCAGACGTTTGCGCTTGTCGGCTTCGTATTCCTGGTAATTGCCATCAAAGAAAGTCCATTGACTGTCGCCTTCGCAGGCCAGGATGTGGGTTGCAATGCGGTCCAGGAACCAGCGGTCATGGCTGATCACCATGATGGAACCAGCAAATTCGAGCAAGGCGTCTTCCAGTGCACGCAATGTTTCCACATCCAGATCGTTCGACGGCTCGTCAAGCATCAGCACATTGCCGCCTGCAATCAGGGTTTTCGCAAGATGCAGCCGGCCACGCTCACCGCCTGAAAGGGTGCCAACCCGCTTTTGCTGATCGGCACCGTTGAAATTGAAGCGGCCACAATAGGCACGACTGGCCATCTGGAACTTGCCGACATTGAGAATGTCAAGTCCATCCGACACATCTTCCCAGACCGTCTTTTCGTTTGCCAGACTGTCACGGTTCTGATCAACAAACGCCATCTTGACCGTGGAGCCTACCTTGACCTCGCCACTGTCAGGCTTTTGCTGACCGGCGATCATCCGGAACAAGGTCGATTTGCCGGCGCCATTGGGACCAATGATGCCGACAATGGCACCAGCGGGAACCTTAAAGCTAAGGTTGTCAATCAGCAACCTGTCCCCAAACGACTTGCTGACATTGACGAACTCAATCACCTCATTGCCAAGGCGCTCGGCCACCGGAATGAAAATCTCATTGGTCTCATTGCGCTTTTGATACTCAAAGTCGGACAGTTCCTCAAACCGTGCCAGTCTGGCCTTGCTCTTGGCCTGTCTCGCTTTCGGGTTCTGACGTGACCATTCAAGCTCCTTCTTGAGCGCTTTGGCGCGTGACTCCTCGCCCTTTTGTTCCTGCGCCAGACGCTCCTGCTTTTGCTCCAGCCATGCACTGTAATTGCCCTTGTAAGGCATTCCAGCGCCGCGATCAAGTTCCAGGATCCACTCAGCGGCGTTGTCGAGAAAATATCGATCGTGGGTGATCGCCACCACGGTGCCGGGGTAACGCAGCAAGAACTGCTCAAGCCAGTCGACCGACTCGGCATCCAGGTGATTGGTAGGCTCGTCCAGCAAAAGCATATCAGGCTTGGACAACAGCAGGCGACACAGGGCGACGCGACGCTTTTCTCCCCCTGACAGCACATCAATCCTGGCATCCCACGGCGGCAAGCGCAGCGCGTCAGCCGCAATTTCGAGTTGATGCTCTGAATCGGCTCCGGCACTGCCTATGATGGCCTCCATCTTGGCCTGTTCTTCGGCCAAGGCATCAAAATCGGCGTCTTCCTCACCGTAGGCCGCATAAATCTCTTCCAGACGATTCTTTGCTGCCAGCAGGTCCCCCATACCCGCTTCCACGCTTTCACGCACGGTCTGCGTGGGGTCCAACTGCGGTTCCTGAGGCAGATAGCCAATATTCAAACCGGCCATCGGAACCGCTTCACCTTCAAATTCCTTGTCAACACCAGCCATGATCTTGAGCAGTGTCGACTTACCAGAACCATTGGTGCCCAACACGCCAATCTTGGCACCCGGAAAGAAACTAAGCGAGATGTCTTTGAGAATGAAACGCTTCGGCGGAATGATCTTGCCGAGGCGATTCATGGAAAATACGTATTGAGCCATTGAATTTGCGGGGAATCGCGGTATGTAAAACCAGCATTATCGACGCATCCACCGGCACAACTTCTCCGTAGCGCGTTTAAGTCACAACGCGGCAAAAGCCGGTGGTACGCTTTGGAGTCTATCTTGAAGTCGGCGCAGAGCCGTGGCAAAACCGGCGGCATCAGTAGCCGAACTTTTCAAGCCATCAATGGCGAATGAGACGGATCGCAGGAACCGCTCCAACCCTGGGTCATCGTCTGACTCGAAGCACCGAGCCCGACCAACAAGCCAGTCCAGAACCTGCCGGGCCGGGTGTTGATGATCAGTGAAGTAGCGGGGATCCGAACCGGCGATTGCCAGCAGCACCGGTTCCAGTTCGGCGGCGAGACCGCGCACCCTCGGCAGCAGTCGCTCGTCCTGAGCAAGCTTGTCCAGCAAAAGACGAACCACTTCCTCACCCAACTGCCTGCTCAATTGCCTGAGCCTGGCCTGTTCTGCCAATATCTGCGCGCCGAGTTCTTCGTGGGTAACGGCAACTTCATCCAAGCGGTTTTCACGTTGCCGCAATCGTCGCATCATCGGTTTGATCAACTTCAACTCTTCCAGCGCCACATAAGAGAACGGCACAGTGGGCAAAAAGTCCTGCCCGTGGCCGCCCATACCGCTCTGAACCCCACCAGATAACAACCTTCGCAGCCGGTCAAACGTGGTGACGGTGCGGCTTACCGAACTGTTGCGTCCTCTCGCGACCACTGCGTTTTCACCGCCCAGACTGGTCCCAACCGAGAACGACGGCTCTACGCCATGCGAGCGCAACCAGTCACAAATTTCAAGATAGAACTGTTGCAGTTTGACGCCTAGCAGACCTGCGCTGGGGATAAGCAATGCAGCCCGGACATCCGGGTCTGGCACAAACTGCTTCAAACACGCCACCAAAGCCTGAACAAAAACCTCGACCTTCAGTGGATTAAGTAAGGGCTGAACCGTGGTCCAGCCGGAGATGCTGCTGACCAGGGCGTCAAGCGCCGGCAGCACATCTTCAACGCCGCGGGACACCTCCTGCAGCGCCAGGGCAAACTCGATACTGGCATCAATCTGCTCACTACTGAGGAGTTCCAGATCGGCAAAACTCCCCATGGGTCTGATCGCAAAGTCTCTTGAATTGCTGCCGTAGACAGCAAGTTTCAATTGGACAACAAACGTCTCGATCACCAGAGACGCTTCACAGCACAGCGAATCCGTGATTGCCTGGCTTAACGGGACGGGGCCAGCAAACGCACTGTTGAACGTCGTCCTGCTTGCAGCACTGGCAAGTCCATCAAGCACATCGCGCATCAAAATATCTGCCAGCGGTAGCACTGCTTCGATGCAATCATGCAAGCTCGGCCGAGAACTGTTCTGTTCACTGGCGACGCCGATCCGGCGAAACTCAAATCTTTTCATCCAACGCCTTCCACACGATGACAGGTTCACGATCGTCGGCGTCATTCTCCCAGTTGAAATCTCTGCTGGACAGCTTGCTAACACATTGTTTCCAATGCCTACAAACAGACATCAAATCTTACAACTCAGAGCCCGTTTTTCCAGTAAGGGAAAGTGTGGAACCAAGCGCTAGAACTCGAGACTATAGGCATAGTGCCCTGCTTTGAGTTCCTGCCGGAAAATCAGAGCTGAATGGTAGGCGTCAACCCGTTTGAGCTCGGGAATCGGCAAGCTTCCCTCGATCGCCTTGATTGATTTTGGAGGCATATCCATCGCGTGGTGCGTCACAAAAAATGTGATGCCCTTCACGTTGCCAGGGGAACGTACATCAAAGGCAAGACTCCTGCCGCCGCCTTTGACCGGTCTGTAAGCCACACGATCACGGATCCGCCACCAGTCGGCTATTTCGTGGCCGGACGCGGTCCAGATGCCGTCACGGTATTGCTGCAACCTCTTAAGGTAAGGGGGGGTGATTTTGGTCATCAACTCTCCGACTTCGTAATTTTGCGAGTGAACTGACAAGACCCCTAAAGCCCCCGCTTCGCGAACGTAGTCAAAATCCAGCAAAATCAATTCTTCAGCCAGGGCAGCATTCAGCCTCAGACCCAGATAGTTCAAGTCATCCATCTGGGTGCGGGGCAAGCCAATCATCACTTCTTCCGCACCGAGTCCTGGCTCCGATTCTGAAAAGAACGGCAGTCTCCCTTCCGACGCTGAGGGGCCGGTAACGTTGTAGCGGACTCCCAACCTACGCAGAATTTTTTCGGTATTCGCGTCCCAGGACTCGGTTGGCGCTCGAAACCCTGTGACGGCCGTCAGTGCCCGGGTACCCACTGTGTCCCGCATGTCGGTCACCATGACGTTCAACCGCTTGTCCTGGGCGTCGAGGGTCTTGCCCTTGAAACCAACGTGAACTTCTCCGTGATACCCAATCTCATGCATTTCCGATAACTTCTGAACAGCCGTCCGGTGCTGCCTCGCAACGCTTGTCAAGGAATAGAAGGTGCCACGCAGATTATTCGAAGTGAGATCGCGTGAAAAGTCAAACGCATTCGAATACTTGTCTTCTGCGTCCATCTCCAACAATTGCGCCGACGCATTCCCGTTCGGCCAGGCCCCCTTGTAAATACTGGTTTCATGCTTAAGCCAAGCCATGACCGAATCAACCAGATTGGGTATCTCGATTCGTTCGTCGTATTCCCAACTCGACTCAGAAAATCCAAAGTAGACCCGCCGGGAGCCATTTTTCTCAAGATAGGCAATCGCTCCATTGCTGTTCTTGGGTGCCGGGTAACGCTCCCAACTGAAATAGCGCGCCGCCAGGTTGGAAGATTGCACCCGTATCGGTGTCTCAGCCACTTCACCCAGGAAAATGCGCTGTCCTGCGGGCACTGCCCATGTGAGAGGACCATCGCCAAACGGGTTCAGGAATCGCGTAGTCCTTTCGCTGTTGTCATCCGACAGCACCTTGCCGTTCACCTTCATTTGTAGCAGACCTTCAATAAAGCCGTAGCCAGCCCATTGCCCTCGACCATCGCGCACGCCTGTACCCCAAGTCACCAGGATACTGCCGCCAGAGTCGGCAAAAAGTGTGATCGCCTTTCGTTCCTGATCATCAAGCAGCGCAGCTGACCCCAATACCAGGACGCCCGGCTTGAGTCCGGCTATCAAATTAGCCCTGGAAATTTCACGGAATGACTTTCCATAGGGTCGAAAGTATTCGCGCCAACGCTGCTTCAATGTGTCATAACTGGCGCCATTGGCACCAAAGAATGCAGACGTGATGGGACTGGAATACAAATAGACGGATTCCAGCGTGACGGGCGTGGCGACGTCTGCTGCATGAACCCAACTCGTCAGGCAGATCAGACCACTCGAAATGATTCGCCAGGAATAGCGACTCAAACCAAGTCGCCGTAAAAAATTGAACAACATGCTTGAAGATCCTTTTACCTAGACTGATCCGAGAAGACAGGCGCCCAATCAGCGTCAAGCAAACGAACAGGCGCCTTTGGTTCTGCTGCCAATTCCTCAAACTTGGGTCTGAAGTCAAGGTAGCTCTGAACCCAGTTGAACGTGGCTTTCGGATTCAATATTCCTACAGGCGCCACAAAGACCGCTACCGGCTTTCGGTCCGTCTTGAAAGTCAGTCGAATGGTGTCATGGACAAATCGGGCGACAGTGTCATAGACCGAGTACAAACCATCTGTCGGATTCCGACCGTTGTGTGATATCAACACCCAAGTTGAAGCAACGGCCATCACCAGCGACAACACAGAAATCCCCAACCAGGCCCTCGGGGATGCAAGCTGAATCAATCGGTGGAAAACAGAACCCTCTCGCATGAACACGCCCACACCTTGCGCCCGCTTGCCGGCGTCCTTATTCACGGAAATTGAACCCAATGAACCATGCGTGCAATTATGACCCCTGTCACGAATTCGCATCACGCTCAATCCGGCACTCTCGCGGACTTGCGAGCACGCTTTCCCGGACCGTGCGACAATCCACACCATTGCGGAGCTTCAGTTGCCCGCAATACCAGCAACTTGCTGGGAACGGTGCCTCGCGCAACTGTTCCACCTTTGTATCCCATCTGCCTATGACTGACTCGGTGCTGCTAGCGTCGAGACAGGCCGATGCCATAGCGCCCAGGATAGGCGCCACACTATGAACTTTGAAGAACTAAATCTGGCTCCGGCCATTGTCAAGGCCGTGCTCGAACAGGGTTACGAAACCCCCACTGCCATCCAGGCGCAGGCCATTCCCGCTGTGCTTGCCGGCCACGATCTGCTCGGAGGTGCGCAAACCGGAACCGGCAAGACCGCCGCCTTCGTATTACCTATGCTGCACAAGCTCAGCGCAGCCGCAGCGCCAAAAAACAAGTTTGGTGGCACAGGGATCCGTGCCTTGGTCCTGACGCCCACACGCGAACTTGCAGCCCAAGTGGAAGAATCTGTGCAAACCTACGGCAAATATCTGGATCTGACTTCAACCGTCGTATTCGGCGGTGTCGGCATGAACCCCCAGATCAGTCGGGTCAAAAAGGGGGTCGATATCCTGGTGGCGACGCCGGGTCGTCTGCTGGACCTCTTGCAGCAGGGCGTACTGGACCTGGCTCAGGTCCAGATTCTGGTGCTTGACGAAGCTGACCGCATGCTGGACATGGGTTTCATCCATGACGTCAAAAAGGTGTTGGCCGTGGTACCCCGCGACAAGCAGAGTCTGCTTTTTTCAGCCACTTTCAGTGAAGAAATCCGGGATTTGGCCGCAACACTCCTGAAGAGCCCATTGAGCATTCAGGTTACGCCGGGCAACACGACCGTCCAACGGATCACGCAAATAATTCACCCCGTCGGACGTGGCAAAAAGAAAGCACTGCTGGCGCACATCATCCAGCAGCACAACTGGAGCCAGGTTCTCGTGTTCACACGAACCAAGTTTGGCGCCAACAACGTTGCTGAATTTCTGGTCAAGAACGGCATCAATGCAATGGCCTTGCACGGCAACAAAAGCCAGGCGGCGCGCACCCAGGCACTGGCTGGTTTCAAGAGTGGCGAGATTCGCGCCCTGGTGGCAACTGACATTGCTGCTCGTGGCATCGACATCGATGATCTGCCACACGTGGTGAACTATGAAATACCCAACGTCAGCGAAGACTATGTGCACCGAATTGGCCGCACCGGCCGCGCCGGCGCAGACGGTCAGGCGGTTAATCTTGTTTGCCTGGACGAAGAAGGTTTCATGCAGGCGATCGAGCGCTTCACCAAACAAACCATTCCGGTTGAAATCGTTGACGGCTTCATGCCGGAGCCAGGTGAGAGGGCCGAGCCCATCGCCATGGGTCGCCAAACCATTTGGGGCGGCGCCGGCAAACCTCCCAGCCGCGACGTCATGCAGGCTGCTGGCAGAGCGGCACGAACCGAGATGATGCAAAGAGTGCGCGACGGCAAGTCAGCGCAGGGTGAGCGAAGCGGTGGCGGTGGTGGTGGTGGCAATCGACGAGGTGCCGGCAGCAATACCGGCGGGCAACGCAACGCTCCCCAGCGCAGCCACAACCCGGCTGGCAACCAGACACCTTCCCGCTCTGCCCCGAGTCAACCAGACCCGATGCGAACCAGCGTTGACATGATGGCCGAACGAGGCGCCCGCCGCGGCGGCGGCTACGGCGGCGGCAATCGCAGCGGAGGAGGCTATGCCGGCTCCGGTGGTCGCTCTGGCGGTGGCACAGGCGGTTTTGGAGGTGGTGGCAACGGTTCGCGCGGACCAGGGGGTTCCCGCGGCTCCTTTAACCGATAGGAAAAAATCAGCAATGGTTTAGCTCGATCGCCGACCAGCAGACAGGCCGCCTTCGAGCTTTTTCACGGGTCGCAACAACCAGGCCGGCCAGGCACCGCTGCCAACGGCCAGACCCACTGACCAGAACACAAGTTGCACCCCAACCACGGCTCCAGCCGTGCCAAACAAGAGCGGCATTACAACACTTGAAGCGTTGATCGCCATCAGGCGCAGCCCCAGGGCCTCTCCATGGCGCGCCTCTGGCGTGATCTGATGCAAGGTGCTCATGATCATGGGTTGCACCGACCCCAGCGCCAGTCCCAGCAGAACCGAGCAGCTACCCATGGCCAGCGCCGACACCATCAGGGGGTAGACCGCAAAAAGCGCCGCCGTCACCAGCATGGCGCCACTCACCACAACCCATTCGTGAACCCGGGACGCAACAAAGGGCAGGACGATCCTGATCAGCGTCGCGGCGAGGGCAAATGCGCCCAGAATCGCGCCAATCTGTGAAGCGCTGAAACCCCGCTCATGCCCCAGCACCGGCACAACAAAGGTATGCACATCCCAGCACGATGACAGCAACCAGTTCACCAACATCAGACGACGCATCATGGGTTCACGCAGCAAGTCCAATGTCCTGCCCCGCTTTGCGCCTTCCAACTGCGTCACCGGTGGCAGTTCCACCGTGCGGCGAACCCAAAACCAGGTCGCCAGAGGCAACACGGCCATGAACAAAAAGGCTGCACGGAAGCCACTGTGGTCAATCAGCAGACCCGCCGTCAGTGGCCCGAGAAAATTCGAGACAGCTGGCCCAATGGCCAGCCAGCTAAATACCTTCTTCAGCTCGGTCGCGCTTTGTGCTGCACGCCCGACATGACGCTGTAGTGAGATGGAAGCCACGCCCGTGGCGCCACCGGTCATCAGAGCGCTGAGGCACAAGACAGGAAATGCGGGAAGAGCAAACGCCAGACCGGCACCTGCAGAAGCAACTGTGACGCACAGGCCAACCGGACGCTTGAGTCCATGCCGGTCCGCATAGCGTCCAGCCGGCAAAGCCAAAAACACCTGGGTCAGAGCGAACAAGGCCAGCAGGAAGCCGACCGCCAGGGCACTGTATCCCTCGCGCAGTGCCATCAAGGGCGCAGCCATGCGCATGCCGGCCATGCAGGCATGCAGGCAGACATGACCAGCAATCAGACGCGCCAACGCGAAGCGTGGCCCCGGCGACGCAACTGTCGCGAGGCTCACGCCTGCTCCGCGTCCCGGTCGGCGTCGAAATCCTTGTCCACAGGAATCAGCACCTGCACCTGTGACTCTGGCAGGGACTCGACTTTCTTGAGCGCACGCCCCATGGCTCGGCTGCGCGTCTCGGCGCTGTCAAGCGTCTTGAGTACGGTCTCCGTCTGAGCCTTCACTTTCGCCAGCACATCGCCAAACTTGCCGAATTCGGTCTTCACCGCGCCCAGCACCTGCCAGACCTCGCTGGACCGCTTTTCCAGCGCCAAAGTACGAAAACCCATCTGCAGCGAGCTCAGCATGGCTAACAGCGTCGTCGGTCCAGCCAAAGTAATGCGGTGTTCCCGCTGCAGAGCCTGCATCAATCCGGGGCGCCGCAACACCTCCGCATAGAGACCTTCGGTCGGCAGAAACAATATGGCAAAGTCGGTTGTGTACGGCGGCTCCACGTACTTGTCGGCGATGGAACGTGCTTCCAGCCGGATCCGCAACTCCAGCGCCTTGCCGGCCGCCTCGACGCCCGCCACATCAGCGTTGCCCTGCGCCTCCAGCAGCCGCTCGTAATCTTCGTTCGGAAATTTGGCATCGATGGGTAGCCACAGAGGTGAACCCTGTTCGGACTTGCCCGGCAGCTTGATGGCGAAGTCCACCACGTTCTTGCTGCCGGGGCGGGTTGCAACCTGGGTTGCATACTGGTCTGCCACCAATACCTGCTCGAGCAGAGAGGCCAGTTGCGCTTCTCCAAAAATGCCTCTGGTCTTTACGTTCGTCAACAAATGCTTCAGGTCACCGACACCCTGGGCCAGCGTCTGCATCTCGCCCAGCCCCTTGTGCACCTGCTCCAGGCGGTCTGCCACCTGCTTGAAACTCTCACCCAGCCGTGCCTGCAGCGTGGTCTGCAGTTTTTCATCGACGGTAGCTCGCATCTCGTCGAGCTTGCCAGCGTTGCTTGCCAACAGTTGCGCCAGTTGCGCCTCCAGCGTTTGCCGCACCTCGCTCATGCGCCTGGCATTGGATTCGCTCAAGGATTGCAGCTGCAAGGTCAGAGTGTCAGACAGGGATTTTTGCAACAGGCCGAGTTGTTGTCCGAAAGCGTCGAGCTGGATATTTTGCGTGCGAGCACCCTCTGCCCCCTGCTGCACCAGTGACTGCTGAAAGGTCGCCAGGTTTTGTGCCAATTCCTGGCGGCCAGCACGAGCCGATTCGCCAACTTCACGGCGCAACTCGCGCTCCAGACGATCGATCTGCTCACTGGCGCGCTGCTCGGCTGCGGACGCCAGTTCGGGGCCCGGCCGACGCAGCACCAGCCACCAGAGCAGTGCACCATTGAGCACAACGAGCAACAGCACCAGCCAAGGCAAAAGGTCATTCAAAACAGCATCCTCCAGAGCCCTATTGTTGTTCAAAAAAAAGGCCCCGCAAAGCGAGGCCTTCCTGGACGGGAAAAGTTGGCTGATTACAGTTTCTGCATCGCCATAAAGGAGTCGAAGCGGCTTTCGGCAAAACGGAACCAGGCCACCTGATCGCGCTGGAACGCGCGCAAATCTGCATAGATCTTCTTCCATTCCGGGCTCTTGGCGTCGTTCTCCGCGAACACCTCCATCGAAGCCTTGAACGAAGCGTCCAGTACTGCCTGCGAGAACGGCAGCACCTTGGTCTTGGCAGCAACCAGCTGTTTCAGAGCGGTCGGGTTCAGAGCGTCGTACTTGGCCAGCATGTCGGCACTTGCCAGCGCCGATGCCGCATCGACAATAGCCTTGTATTCTGGCGAGAGCGCATCGAACGCCTTCTGGTTGATGAAGAAATCAACCTCCGGACCACCTTCCCACCAGCCCGGATAGTAGTAAAACGGAGCCACCTTGTTGAAGCCGAGCTTCTGGTCGTCGTATGGTCCAACCCATTCCGCGGCATCAATCGTGCCCTTCTCCAGAGCCTGGTAAATCTCGCCGCCGGGAATGCTTTGCGGCACGGCGCCGAGTTTCTGCATGACCTGGCCAATCAGGCCACCGCCCAGGCGCATCTTCATGCCCTTGAAATCAGCAATCGACTTGATTTCCTTGCGGAACCAGCCACCCATCTGGGTACCCGTATTGCCACCAGCGAAACTGAGCATGCCGTAGGCGGCATAGAACTCGTTCATCAGCTTGCGCCCGTTGCCATGCATCATCCAGGCTGTCATCTGCCGCGCATTCAGACCAAAGGGGACGGCTGAACCCAAGGCGAAAGCCGGATTCTTTCCATAGAAATAATAGGGAACGGTATGACACATCTCGACGGTGCCGTTCTGCACGCCGTCAACCACGCCGAACGGTGGCAACAACTCGCCGCCCGCATGCACCGAGATTTCGAACTTGCCGCCCGACATGGCCTTAACAGCCTTGGCGAATACCTCGGCCCCGCCATAAATGGTGTCAAGCGATTTTGGAAAACTTGACGCCAGACGCCACCGGATATTTGCGCCCTGAGCGTGCACAGCAGGTGCCGCACCAGCAGCAAGAATACTGGCAATCCCAGCGTTTTTAATTACGGAACGACGATCCATGAGCTTCACTCCAAGAGTTGTTGATTAAATACCCCGCCATGCTAACAGGCATAGCCACGACCAATGACAGTCACCCAGCATTGTAGAAACCATCCGCGCGCCCAATGGTGGGGGTTTTCCCTTGCGGGCCAGAACCCCCAAACTCAGGCAACTGCTTTGAGGGCCGCCCGCCCGGACCCAATCAGTGGTCCAAAGCGCTGACGGATCGAAGTTTCAATGCCCTTGGCGTCAAGCCCCTGCAGGGACAACAGTTTGGCGACGTCCCCATGTTCAATGAACTCGTCGCGCAGTCCGAGTTGCAGCAGTGGCTTGGTCAAGCCGGCAGCCTGCAGCGCCTCACTGACTGCGCTGCCAGCGCCACCCATCACGGCGCCCTCCTCCACACTAACCAGCGCATGATGCTCAGCGGCAACCTTGAGCAACATCTCCGTATCCAGCGGCTTGACCCAGCGCATGTTGACCACCGTCGCGCCCAATGCCTCAGCCGCCACCAGCGCCGGGTAAAGCAATGTGCCAAAGGCCAGGATGGCAATGTCCTTGCCTGACCGCTTCAACTGCGCCTTGCCGAACGGCAAGGATTCAAGGCCACTGTGCACCGCCACACCGGCACCTGCGCCCCTTGGATAACGCACCGCCACCGGATGATTCTGCTCAAACGCACAAGTCAGCAACTGGCGACACTCGTTCTCATCGGACGGGCAGGCAAGGCTGATGTTCGGAATGCACCGCAGGAAGGCGATGTCATAGGCACCCGCGTGCGTCGCCCCGTCAGCACCAACCAGCCCTGCTCGGTCCAGGGCAAACACCACTGGCAGATTTTGCAGCGCCACGTCGTGAATCAGTTGGTCATAGGCCCGCTGCAGGAAAGTCGAATAGATGGCTACCACCGGCTTGAGCCCCTCGCAGGCCAGACCCGCCGCAAAAGTCACTGCGTGCTGCTCGGCAATTCCGACATCAAAATAGCGCTGCGGAAACCGTTTTTCAAATTCAACCATGCCAGAACCCTCACGCATGGCCGGCGTAATGCCAACCAGTCGCGCATCGCGCACTGCCATGTCGCACAGCCAGTCGCCGAAGACCTGGGTAAAAGTCAGCTTAGGCGGTGTACTGGGCTGCTGCAGACCGATCGTCGGGTCAAACTTTCCTGGGCCGTGATAGGCCACCGGATCGACTTCAGCCAACTTGTAGCCCTGCCCCTTTTTCGTCACCACATGCAGGAATTGTGGTCCCTTGAGGTGTTTGATGTTTTCGAGCGTCGGAATCAGGGAGTCAAGGTCATGGCCATCGATGGGGCCAATGTAATTGAAACCGAATTTTTCGAACAGGGTAGCCGGCACCACCATGCCTTTGGCGTGTTCCTCTATGCGTTTGGCCAGTTCGAACAGCGGCGGAGCCCCCTTCAATACCGTCTTGCCGGCGTTCTTGGCTGCAGCGTAAAACTGCCCGCTCAGGAGTTTGGCCAGATAGCGATTGAGTGCGCCCACCGGTGGACTGATGCTCATGTCGTTGTCGTTCAGGATCACCAGCAGATTGGCATCGGCCACTCCGGCGTTGTTCAGCGCTTCAAAAGCCATGCCGGCAGTCAGCGCACCATCGCCAATGACGGCGATCACGTGACGCTCCTCGCCCTTGATCTTTGCTGCCAGTGCCATCCCCAGTGCTGCCGAAATGGAGGTGCTGGAATGCGCCGTCCCGAAATCATCGTACTCACTTTCCGCTCGTTGAGGGAAGCCGCTCAAGCCGCCGAACTGGCGCAACGAACCCATGCGATCGCGTCGACCGGTCAGAATCTTGTGCGGGTAGGTTTGGTGACCGACGTCCCAAACCATACGATCATTCGGGGCATTGAAAACGTAGTGCAGCGCCACGGTAAGCTCAACGGTACCTAGATTGGAGCTCAAATGCCCACCCGTCTGCGACACGCTGTCAAGCAGATAGGCGCGCAGCTCGGTCGCCAGCACCTCCAGTTGCGCACGCGCCAGACGCCGCAGGTCAGAGGGATCATTAATCGTTTGCAGCAGTGGATACACGGTATTCGACATAGGCTGGGTATTACTCTTTTCAGTGCTGTGTAGGATTGAATTCCGGTTCTTGTCCGTGATGCCCGATATTTGCACACCCACAGGATTTCAACTTGTTCGGCGAACCACCATGTTAGCCAAAGCCTCAAGAGCCTGAGTATTGCGCAGTCCGCCCTGGGCCAGCGCGGTCAAGGCCTGCTCAAGCAATTCCTGAGCATACCTGCCCGAGCGCTCCAGTCCCAGCACCGACACGTAGGTAGGTTTATCCTGATCCGCGTCCTTGCCAGCCGTCTTGCCCAAGGTGGCAGAGTCCGAAGTGACGTCCAAAATATCGTCCACGACCTGAAACGCCAAGCCGATCGCGTCCCCATAAGCTTCGAGCGCGGCCAGCGCCGCGCGTGGCAAATCAGCGAAAACCGCCCCCATCATCACACTGGCTCGCAGCAAGGCTCCCGTCTTGAGTCGATGCATCTCGCGCAATTCGCTTTCGGACAGCTTGGCACCGACACTGGCCAGGTCGATCGCCTGCCCGCCTGCCATACCGGTGCTACCCGCGGCCTGCGCCAGCAAGCGGCACAAACGGGCCTGCAGCGCTTCTGGCATGCCGTTATCAGGCGTCAATAGCTCAAAAGCCAGGGCCTGCAATGCGTCGCCGGCCAGCAGGGCTTGCGCCTCGCCACATTTCACATGGACCGTCGGTTTGCCGCGGCGCAGCACATCGTTATCCATGCAGGGCATGTCATCGTGCACCAGAGAATAAGCATGAATGAGTTCTACCGCACATGCTGCGCGAAGTACCGCCTCATCAGCACCCGGTTCTGCTTCCCGCATCGAGTCCGCTGAAACTTCCCTGTCGCTGGTGGCCGCTTCATACGCCGCAAGCACCAGCAGGGGACGCAGTCGCTTGCCACCATCAAGCACCGCGTACCGCATGGCAGCAATCAGCTCGGCTGGCGCGTCATGGCCCAGGCTCGCGGACGCCTTGACACTCACCCAGCGCTCGAGACATCGCTCCACTCTGGCCAGACGGTCCATCATCCAGCTGTCAAGGTCAAAAACGGGGGAAACTTTCAATCGGAGGTCCATGTCTTGAGCGCCCCCTGATCCAACACCTTGATCTGAGCCTCGACGATTTCAAGCCTTTCACGACAAAACTTCAGCAGTTCAGCCCCACGCTGGTACTGTGTCAGAAGTTGCTCCAAAGGCATGGCCCCTGCTTCCATCTTGTCAAGCAGGGTCTCCATCTCGTCCAGAGCGACCTCAAAACTCGCCGGCTTGGCGGCAGTGACGCGAACAGCAGGTGCCATAGTGCAGGAAATTCCGTGGGATTAATGGCGCGATTTTAGGCGCTCAAGCACATGGTTTCATGAACCGGATGCTTTCTACCGTTTCAAAGCGACCCGTACCATGGATCGGGAGAACGACCAAAGTCGCACATCTTTTTGCATCTTTACGCGTACTGCAGTTTAGAAATCCGTATTGAGTCCGAATCCCATTCCATGGGAATGAAACCTTTGCCGAAATAGAACGGATAGTTAATGCCTGGACCACGCCGACTTTTGGAGATTCCTGATGCAGGATGAAAGTCTTCAACCGGAGCAACTTGCCAAGTTGCTGCTGCCTTCGAAACTATTCAAGAATGTGAATTTCGCCATCCTTGATGCGGAATTGAGCAAGAGCCGTACCGTAACCATTGACGTCGGAGAAGTGTTGCTCGATCCGAAGCAGATCAATACCGATATTTTTGTGGTACTCAGTGGTGAGGTGTTGATTTGTCTGGAGCCACGCGTGATCTATCCACTGGCCCGGTTCGGCGCTGGGGACTGTGTGGGCGAGTTGTCCACCATCGATGCCAATCCACCGTCAGCCTATGTCGTCGCTGCAGTCGCAACCAAACTGCTGGTCATCCCAAAGTTGGTTCTATGGAGAATGCTCGAACTGGCACCGGTCATGGCGCTGAACCTGCTTCACGTGCTATCAACGCGGATTCGTGAAAACAACGTGGTTCTCCTGGGCAGCCTGGCGCGTCAGCGCGAGTACCGCAACAAGGCTGAAGTAGATGCATTGACAGGGTTGTACAACCGTGCCTGGTTTGACGAAGTCTTCCCGCAGCAATTGGAATTGTGCGAGCGCACGGGTCAGCATGTGTCTTTGTTGGTTCTGGATATCGACCATTTCAAGAAGGTCAACGACCACTATGGCCATCTTGGAGGTGATGAAGCCCTGCGCCATGTCGGCTTGCTGCTCAGAAACAATTTGCGCTCCACCGACCTTTGTGCGCGCTATGGCGGTGAAGAGATAGTCGTTCTCATGCCGGGCACGGAAATGGCAGAGGCGAAGCTTGCCGCCGATCGCCTGCGCGAGATCATCGCCGATGCGCAATGTGTGCTGCCAGACGGAAGAACCATCAAACTCCACATCTCGGGTGGGCTGGCTCAATGGGAGCCCGGCACCCAGCTGAACAATTTGATTTCTGCTGCGGATCTGGCTCTGTATCGCGCCAAGAACGGCGGGCGCAACCAGATCTGCACCAGCACTCTGGCACTTGGTCGGGTTCTATA